>CAJBXY010000136.1 GCA_903959665.1 uncultured Solirubrobacterales bacterium
GCCGGTGTCGCTGGCAATTCGCTCGGCAAGAGCCGGGTTCAGCGAACTCTCAGGGAAGATCGCCTTCACCTTCTCCTCGCGGATCAGCTTCTCAAGCGCCGCGACCTCACCGGCAGATGCCTGCCCTTGCGTAGAAGTTGACGGGAATACGGCGCCCTTCGAGGTAACTCCGTAGCGCTCAGTGAAATAGATGAAGGCGTCGTGGTCGGTGACGATCAGCCGCTCGTTTGCCGGCACCTTGTTCAGGCAGGCACGAATCTGTCCGTCAACCTTTTTGATCTTGGCGCGGTAGGCATCGGCGTTGGCCGTGATCTGATCCTTCGCCGCCGGATCGGCCGCAATCAGCGCCGTCTCCACCTCGGTCGTCGCCGCTTCGAGGTTGGTGAGGTCGTGCCACCAGTGTGGGTCGGTCTCACCGTGGCCGTGCGCTTCCTTCTCATCGGCGTGCGCTTCGCCTTCCTTCTCATCGGCGTGCGCTTCGCCTTCCTTCTCATCGGCGTGCGCTTCGCCTTCCCCGGTTGCGTGGCTGACAGGCAGCCCGCTACTGAGATCAACAACTTCAGCCTCCGAACCTGATTCCTTAACGAGCTTTGTCGACCATGCGTCAAGCCCGAGCCCGCTGGCAAAGACGATCTTCGAAGCGGCGACTGCACCGACGTCATTTGGGCGCGGCTCATAGTCGTGGGCTTCGGAGTTGGGCGTCAGGATCTGCTTAACGGTCACTGCGTCGCCGCCAACTTCGCGAACGAGGTCACCGACCTGAGTTGTCGTCGCAGCGACGGTGATCTTGGAGCTGGAAGCTTCGTCACCGTCGTCACTGCCGCAGCCGGCGACAGCCAGCGCGCTCAGGCCGAGCAGCGTTAGCGCCAGCGGAGCCAGCCGCGGGCGGCGTTGATGGATCAGGACGGCAATTGCGACAAGCGAGAAGACGATCCCCGCGAGCACGGCGATCGCCGCCCCTGGAGGCACGTTCAACTGGTAGGCGAGGGTCATTCCGATCACTCCTTCTGCCGCGGCCAGCGCGGCGGTTGTTAGCTGCCAGAGCGGCAAACGTTTGATGATCAGCCGCGTTGTCGCGGCCGGTACTACAAGGATTGCCGTCGCCAGCAGCGCGCCGACGGCGGCAAGCGCGGCAACGGCGGCAAGCGCGATCAGCGCGATCAGAAGCGAATCGCTGCTGCCGCTGCGATCGGTGAAACCTGCCGCCAACCAGCGTGGGCCAAAGATCGCTGTCGCGGCTGCAGCGGCGAGCGCAGCGACTGCGGCGAGGATCAGCTCCGGCGTGCCGATCGCCAGCAGGCTGCCGAACAGCAGCCGATCTACGCTCCCCTGCGAGCCAAAAACGTCGCTGGCGAGGATTACGCCGAGCGCCAGCGCGCCGGCAAGAACAAGCGCCGTCGCGCTGTCGCCGCCGACCGAACGCCGGCGCAGCAGCAGCGCGATCAAGGCCGCCATCACAAGCGCCGCGCCAAACGCTCCAAAGATTGCCGAGAAGCCAAGCCCGTCGGCGAGCACAAGTCCGGGGACGGCGGCGGTGCCAACGGCGTGGGCGTAGAAGGCCAGCCCGCGCAGC
>CAJBXY010000137.1 GCA_903959665.1 uncultured Solirubrobacterales bacterium
GTTGCCCGGCCGATGCCTCGTGCGCTGCCGGTGACAATTGCCACCTTGTCGTCAAGAACGCCCATTTTCGTTTTCTCCTGAAGTCGATTTGCTTGTAGTCGTGGAAGCTTGCCACGCTCGGCGCTGCGGCGCGGCCTGCCTTGGCCCCCAAGCCGTATTCTCGGCCTGTGGCAACGATTCCTGAAGGAGCCCCATTCATCGATGTCTGCGTTCATCGCAGCGTCCACCCGGCCGTTGTTGCGGCCGAGCTGCGCGATGGCCTCGCTGGCGGCGTAGTGGCAACGCGCCAGCACTACCTCAGCGTGCGCCAGGCGCGGCTTTGGCGCGGGATTGCGGCTGCCTTCTCGCCGGCCCGCGACGAGGGCGACGGGATGCAGGCCTACGACGCCGTCAATGCGCTGATCGGCGAGCGGCTCGACGAGGCCGGCGTTCACGTGATCGGCCTTGGCTGCGCCGATGGGGCGAAGGAGCGACGGTTGCTTGAGGCGCTGCCGCCCGGCGGGCCAGTTACCGCGACGCCGGTTGACGTCAGCCTGCCGCTGCTGCAGGTCGCGGCCGACGCTTTGGACGGTGCCGGCGGAGCGCTGCTGCGCCGGCCGATTGTCTGCGACCTCGGCCTTGCCGCAGAGGATCTGCCGAAGATGGTCGGCGAGGCGCCAGGCACGCGAGTGATCACGCTCTACGGAATGATTCCCGGGATGGAGGCGTTCGCGGCGATCGCGGCGGCACTGGCGCTGCTGCGCTCCGGCGACATGCTGGCCGTCAGCGCCAACCTGCTGCCTGCCGGCGACGATGCGCTGGAGCGGATAGTGGCGCAGTACGACAACGAGCCCACACGCGAGTGGCTTTGGGCGCTCTGCGAGGACGCCGGAATTGAGCGCGACGAGGCGGCGATCACGATCGGCGCGCTCGACGACCCAGGCGCAGGCGCGCAGGCGGCTGTCGGTGCTTGGCTTGAGCCGTCGGTTGAGCTTCAGTTGGAACTCGAAGCTGGCGCCGTCAGCTTGCCCGCCGGTAAGCCACTTCGCCTGCTGCGCTCGGCCCGCCACACGCCCGCGGGGCTAGAGGCGATAATCGGCGCCGCCGGGCTCGAACTCTTAGCGTTGGAGGTTTCGCCAAGCGGCGAAGAGGGCGTTGCGCTGGCGCTCTGCCCCTAGTCGCCGTTGATTGCGCCGATCGTGCGTAGTACGGCGCGCACGCGTGGCACTTCGTGGGTGCGGAAGAGGCTCGTCTGGCCGAGCGAAGCGAGCACGGCGAAGAAGCCCTCGGCGCTGCGCACCTCGTCCTCGAAGTAGTCGAAGGCGTGCGGAAGTGCGTGGCAGACAGGCAGGCCAAGCACGCGCAGGCGGAAAGTGTTGAGGAAAATCTGTGCCTGGTGGCGCACGCGCTCGTCGCCGTCCTCAAGGTTTGAGTAGTAGAAGCCGAGGCCCGGGTCAACAAAGAGCCGCTCCACGCCGGCTGCGCGCGCGGCGGCGATCCTCGGCTCGAAGTGGGCGATCAGCTCCGGCAGCGGGTCGCCGTCCAAGGTGACGGCGCCGACCTCGCGCACGTTCTCGCCCTGCACGAAGCAGAGCACTATTGCCGCGTCGTGCTGCGCCGCCAGCGCGAAGATCTCCTCGTGATGGGCGGTGCCGGTCAGGTTCAGCAGGTTGGCGCCGGCACTCAGGCAGGCCTCAACGACCGCCGGTTCGTAGGTTTCGACTGAGACAAGGATCTCATCTGCCCGCAGCGCCTCGATCACCGGAACGAGCTGCTCGATCTGCGAGTCGGCGCCAACGCGCGCGGCATCGAGAATCGTCGACTCGGCGCCGATGTCAATCAGGTCAGCGCCCTGCGCTGCCAGCACGCGGCCACGCTCGATCGCCGACTCAACCGAAGGCGCAACGCTCTCGCGGTACCACGAGTCGCGCGACATGTTGACGACGCCCATGATCGCCGGCGCCGCATCAAAGTCGA
>CAJBXY010000138.1 GCA_903959665.1 uncultured Solirubrobacterales bacterium
ATCACCTACAGCGCCCAGATCATCCCAGACCCGTAAGCGCGCCTCAGGCGGTTCACTCAGGCGTGATTCCACCGGTATCGGCCGGTGTGCCGCCGCCGCCGGTATCGCCGCCGGTGCCGCCGGTATCGCCGCCGGTGCCGCCGGTATCGCCGCTCGTGCCGCCGGTATCGCCGCCACTTGTGTCGGACGACCCGGTCGTGTCGGTTGTCGTCGTCGGCGTCGTTGTAGTTGCGCCGGTGCCGCTGGCTACGTCGTTCGCATCAGCGGGCGGTACAAGAGCCGGCGTTGAAGTTGGGATTTGATCGTATGGACGGCTATCCCCACCACAGGCGGAAATGCCGAGCGCGCAGGTCAGAGCGAGCGCGCAGCTAGAAACAACAAAGATTGAACGCATGTACCTAACGGTAGCGACTGATCAAGCCGGAGGCGCCATACGACGGCCACAGGTGGGGCATTCGTTGAGATCGCGCTGTGCCATCGCGCCGCAAAGGTTGCAAAAGCGCAGGTTTTCGACCGCCCAAGGCAGTTTCGACTGAGAAGGAGCAAGCGGTAGGACTTCGCCGACGACCTCGAGCTCCTCGCCATTGTTCTCGTCGCGGTAGACCACATCAGGCTTGGCCTCAAGGATTACTTCGCGGCCCGATGAAGGCTCTCGCAGTCGATAACGCTGTGCCGGTTCCATTGAGCCATCTTATCGGGCTCTGCGGCCGCTTGCTGCGCCGAGTCTGCGGCCGCCATCTGGGCGCAGAGCAGCGGTCTGTAGTCCTCGCTTCTCGGTAACATCTACGCCAATGGATCGACGTCGCTTCAAAGCTCGTGGGCGCAGCGCGCTCAGCATCGGATTGGCCGCTACCGCGGTGCTCGTGGTCGCGGGCTGTACCAACGATTCGACCTCGGTTAGCGACTCAAATCTCGTCAACGGCAAGCAGCTCTTCGTTGCCAAGTGCGGCGCCTGCCACGTGATGGCGCGCGCAGGCACGAAGGGTGTGACAGGGCCAAATCTTGACGAGGCGTTTTCCAGTGCACGGCAAGAGAATTGGGGCGACGACGGGATCCGCGGCGTCGTCTACGGCCAGATCCTCTATCCGAACCAGAACGCGCCGATGCCAGCAAATCTCGTAACCGGCAAAGACGCCACCGACGTCGCCGCCTACGTCTCAACGGTGGTCGGCAAGCCCGGCAAGGACGTTGGCCTGCTCGCGAGCGCGGTCGCGCCGGCCGGCAGCGGTAAGACAGCAGTTGCGAAGAATGGCCTGCTTTCGATCGCAGCCGATCCGAATGGCCAGCTGCTTTACGTCGAATCGAAGGCGACCGCGACCGCCGGCCCGATCAAGCTTGAGATGCCAAATCAGTCCGGTGTTCCGCACAACGTCGTCATCGAGGACACACCGATTGAAACGCCGGTGATCAAGAAAGGCGTAGCCAAGGCCTCGGGAATACTGAAGCCCGGCAAGTTCGTTTACTTCTGCTCGGTTCCCGGCCACCGCGAGGCCGGAATGGTCGGCAAGCTCACAGTCCGTTAGAGCGCGCGCGCAATAACGGCTACGGCGATAACGACTAGGCAGCTACCGACGACCCACGCCAACGCTTTGAATGCGCCTGATTCGGTGCGGACCGGATCAAGGATCCGTGGGACGCCCTTCTCGGGCGGAGAGCGCTCGTCAGAGCCTTGCTGCGGCGCATCGGGCTGCTCAGCCACCGGCGGCGATTAGAGAATGTAGATCGTCGTAAAGACGACGATCCACATTGCATCGACGAAGTGCCAGTAGATGCCAGGAACCTCAAGGCCGCGATGGTGGTCGGGCCCGACCTTGCCCTTGAAGATCCGTACCGCTGACATCCAGAGCAGCAGAAGTCCAATCACAACGTGCGCGCCATGCAGGCCGGTCAAGCCAAAGAAGACGGAGGCGGAAGCGCTCGTCTCCGGTGTGAAGCCAAGGTGGAGATACTCGTTGATCTGGATGAAGAGGAAGGTCAGGCCCAGGAGGAAGGTCGTGACGATGCCGATTCGCATCGCCATCTGGTTGTCGCGCTTGGCCGAAACATCTGTCCAGTGCATCGTCACCGACGAGGAGAGCAGGATTGCGCAGTTGATGCCGGCGACCGCGACCGGCAGCCCTTCGCCTGGAGGCCAGCCGTCTGCGGAGACAACGCGGATGAAGAAATAGGCGGCGAAGAACGCTCCGAAGAGCATGATCTCGGAGATGATGAAGAGCAGGATGCCAAGCACTTCTGAGTTGACGCGCGAACTCTGGTTGGCGATCGGGGGCCCGTGGTGATGTTCACCTTCGTGACCTACGGGGCTGGGGATTGAGGCAGCTTCCATCGGTTTCTCCTTAAGCCCCGCTCCGCGCGGATGCTGGCTCGGCGACGATGTGGTCAACGGGTAGCCCCGAGGAGTTTTTCACTCGCTCGACTAGATCGGCTCGCAGCCAGCCAGAGCGCGTCTCCGGGTAGGTCGAGATGACGATCTCATCGACGTCGAAGAAAGCGAGCGCGTTCATCGTCGCCGTGTAAGGGTCGGGGTCGCCAATCAGGCCGGCGGCGGGCATCTGCTGCGCCTTCGCGCGGTCGACGACCTGGGTTAGCCGGGCGCGTGCGCGCTTGGCTGCTAAACCATCGCCCCCCTCGATTGGGACAACGAAGACGAAGAGCCGCTCGCGCCCTGCCGGCTCACTGCTGGCCAGCTTCCCGAGCTCTTCGATTAGTGCGTCGCTGTTGGTCGTCCTGTTGGCGACTACCAGTGTTACGTCAAATGGAGAGCCAGCGCTCCGTTCGGTAACGATGTGCTCGACGGGAATCTCGGTTGCGTTGCTGACGCGCTCAACGACACTGTTGGCGAGCCAGCCCGACTCGCCTTCAGGCAAGGTTGAGACCAAGATTAGATCGGGGCTGTATTCGGCGATTGCGTCCATCGTCGCCGAGTAGGGGTCGGGGTCGCCGACCTCGCCGATGCAGTCGATGCCAATTTCGCGAAGCACGCCACGCGCTAGGTCAACGCGCACCTGCGCCGCCTCGTAGACGTTGTCGGCGTAGGTGAAGTTGCCGTGTGTTGGCGTCCGTCGTGGGACGCAAAGAACCACTCGCAGCTCGCCAGCGGCCGCCTCGGCGCGTGCCCGCTCAAGCAGCGGGCCGCCGGTCAGGGTTTCGTTAGCAACTACGAGGATCGTCCGCATTGGCTCAGTCTGCCTCACTCGCGCTCGCGCCCGCACCGACCGCCACCGGTTCCGGCTCCGCTTCGTCGAAGACGGCGTGGACGGCGCCCGGGACGCCGTACTCATAGGGGCCACCGACGACCGATGGAATCGCGTCGAAGTTGAAGATCGGCGGCGGCGAAGAGACCTGCCATTCGATTGTCAACGAGTTCCAAGGATTCGCCCCTGCTTTCGGCCCGCTGCGCCAGGAGACGATCATGTTGTAGAGGAATATCAGCGTTGAGAGGCCGACGACGAATGAGGCGAGCGAGATGATCATGTTCCACGTTGCAAACTGCTCGGCGTAGTCGGAGACGCGCCGCGGCATTCCTTGAACACCGATCAGGTGCATCGGTGCAAAGGTGATGTTGAAGAAGATGAAGGTCAGCCAGAAGTGGAGTTTGCCCAGCCTCTCGTTGAACATCCGGCCCGTCATCTTCGGGAACCAGAAGTAGATTCCGGCGTAGATCGTGAACAGCGACCCACCGAAGAGCACGTAGTGGATGTGGGCGACGATGAAGTAGGTGTCGCTGACGTGGATGTCGAGCGGAACCATCGCGAGCATCACGCCGGAGATTCCACCGAGCGTGAACATCGCGATGAAGCCGGTCGCCCAGAGCATCGGCGTGTCCATCTTCAGCACGCCGCGCCAGAGCGTTGCGACCCACGAGAAGATCTTGATTCCCGTCGGAATCGCGATGATCGCCGTCGTGATCATCATCGGTATTCGTATCCAGTCGGACATTCCGGAGACGAACATGTGGTGGGCCCAGACGGTGAAGCCGAGCAGCACGATCGCCAACAATGAGAAGGCCATCATGCGGTAGCCGAAGACCGGCTTTCGCGCCCTCGTCGCAAGCACTTCGCTGATGATGCCGAAGCCGGGCAGCATCATGATGTAGACCGCGGGGTGGGAGTAGAACCAGAATACGTGCTGGTACATCAGTACGTCGCCGCCGCCGGAGGGGTTGAAGAAGTTGAAGCCGAGCGCCCGGTCGAGAATCACCATGAACTGCGAGGCGGCAATGAATGGCGTCGCGATCACGACCAGCAGCGAGGTTGAGAAGTTGGCCCAGACCAAGAGTGGCATGCGGAAGAAGGTCATTCCCGGCGCGCGCATCGTGATGATCGTGACGAGGAAGTTGAGCGCTGTGGCAATCGACGACGCCCCGGCAAATTGAACCGCGATCGTGAAGAAGGCTTGCCCAATCGGCGCGTCGACAGAGAGCGGCGCGTAGGCGGTCCAACCGGATGCGAAAGAGCCGCCTGGTGCGAGGAAGGAGAGCAGCATCATCACGCCGGCGACCGGGAGCATCCAGAACGAGAGCGCGTTGAGGCGCGGGAAGGCCATGTCCGGCGCGCCGATCATCAGAGGGATCACGTAGTTGGCGATGCCCGCGAAGACGGGGATCACGAAGAGGAAGATCAGTAGCGTCGCGTGTACCGAGAAGATTCCGTTGTAGGTGTTGGGATCGACGAATTGACGGCCAGGGGCAGCCAGCTCGGCGCGCACCAGCATCGCCATCAGTCCGCCGATGAACATGAAGAAGAACGAGACGACGATGTACTGGATCCCGATTACTTTGTGGTCGGTGTTGACCTTGAAGTAGTCACGCCAGCTCTTCGCGCCGTGGTCGGCGTGGTCGTCGACGACCGTGCGGCCGCTCGCCCAGCGCAGCCAATAGTCGAAGCAGCCGATCCCGCCGAGGAAGAAGAGCGGAACCATCAGCAGCGAGATCTGTAGCACCGACTCGCCGTCGTACACCGGATCGACCGAAAACGCTGCGCGCAAGCCGGTGCTGAGGCCAAGGCAGACGAGGACGCCGAGGATCGAGAACGCAAGCGCCCTATACCAGCCTGGCTGTCGGATCTTCGCGGCCATCATCTATCCCTTTCCTTGCACGCTCTCGTAAATGTATTTCGTCAGCGCATCAAGCTCCGCCTTCGTCATCGTCGTGGCGTAGTTGGCGGGCATGATGCCCTTGCTGTAGCCCTTCGCGATCTCTTTGTTTGGGTCGACGATCATCTCCATGATGTCGGCAGCAGAGGCGTTATCGGCCTTGAGTTCCTTGTCAAGGTTTGGCCCGGTCACGCCGGTCGTTCCTGCAGCCGCCAGCGTGTGGCAGGCGCCGCAGGCAGTGGCGCCGGTTGCCGGGTTGCCGGCAACGAACAGCTGCTCGCCGATTCCGTCGCCGCCAGCGGCCGCGACCGGCGTGCCAGATGCCTTCGTGAGCTTGGCCATCATCGTCGCGTAGCGCTCCGCGGTTAGGACCGTGACCGTTTGACGCATGTAGGCGTGGCCGAGGCCACAGAGCTCAGCGCAAACGACGTCAAAGGTGCCGAGTTTCGTTGGCGTCAGGTTGTACGAGGTCGTGATGCCAGGGACGGCGTCGACCTTAAGTCGGAAGGCGGGCACCCAGAAGTCATGGATCACATCCTTCGAGCGGACGTTGAACTTGACCGGTTCGTTGATCGGCAGGTAAAGCTTCGCAGTTTTGACCGGCCCGTCAGCCGTCTGCGTCTCAAAGTCCCAAGCGAACTGAACGCCGTTCACGTTGACTACGCGAGTCCCCTTGGCTGGGGCGGCCTGGATGTCAACCAGCAGAATCGCAGCGTACGTCGTGAGCGCGGCGATGATGATCGTCGGGATGATCGTCCAGATCACCTCGAGCTTTGTGCTGCCGTGGATCGGCGGCCCATCGAGATCTTCCTCACCGGGGCGCTGGCGCCAGCGCCAGATGCTGAACAGCATCACCGTTGTCACGGCAACGAAGATCGGAACCGAGACGATCACGAGCACATCCCAGAAGGTGTCGATCTCGGGAGCGACGTTCGAGCCCTGCTCCGGGAACCAGCTCAGCGCGAGCATGAAAACGATGCCGATCACCGAGGCGACGACGATGATCGCGAGCAGAACGATCCAGTTTTTCGCGGTCACGGCGCCGCGGTGAGATTGACCAGTCACTGGCGCATAAGATTACTAGTCGCAGGCGACGCAGGCGTGCTCATCGGCGGGCTGGACGCGTCGCCGCTCATCACCCGCTCAGGACCAATCAGCCGCTTGGCTCTAGGCGGCGGTTGCGATTGGCACTGAATCGCTGCCGGGCGAGCCGAAGATGCGCGCGCGAGCGCGGAAATCAGAGGGAGCAAGGTCGTGGCGGCGCCGGAATGCTTTCGCGAACTGGGCCGGCTGGCGGTAGCCGACATTGTGCGCAACTTCGCGCACCGTCAAGTCGCTGCCGGCGAGCATCTCAGCGGCTCGATCCATCCTCACGGCGGTCAGGTATTGGCGGAACGTTGTGTGGCCAACTTCGGCAAAGGCGCGCTGAAGTTGGCGCCTTGACGAAGCTACGCGGTGGGCTAGATCGTCGAGCGCGAGCTCATCTCCGTACTCAAACTCAACGATCGCGGTTACCTCTCGGTAGAGCTCTAAACGGAGTGAAATCGTCGCTTGGCGCTGCATTGTTATCTCTATACGAGCCGCCCGCGCAGAGGGATTACTCCGCCGCAGGCGCCGTGGCTCGGAATTACCGGCTGGACAGCGTGCGCGCCAGCGGTTAGGTTCGCCGTAGCGCCTAATTCGGAGGTAGAGCGATGACGATGAAGGTCAGTGAAGCGATGAGTGAATCGGTTCTTACTGTCGGCCCAGGTCACACGCTGCGCGAGGTTGCGACGCTGATGGCGGACAGGCACATTGGTTCCGCCGTAGTACACGACCCAGAGCACCCGGGCCCGGGCATCATTACCGAGCGCGACCTGATGCTCTCGATTGGGGCCGGCGAATCGCCCGACGCGGAGCTCGTTGAGGCGCACATGGCGAGCGACGTGATCTTCGCCTCACCGGACTGGTCTCTCGACGATGCGGCCGAGGCGATGGTTAACCACGGCTTTCGCCACCTCGTCGTCGTCAGCGGCGGCGACGTGGCCGGCATGCTCTCGATGCGCGACCTAGTGCGCTGCTACGTCGAGATTGCTTCGGCCGCTGCTGCGGTCGGCGCTTCGGTTGCTGCTAGCGAGAGTTAGTGACCGCTGGGAAGTTCGCCGTGCTCGCGAACCGCGTCGCGGATCCAGCCGTAGATCGCCGCGGCCATGATCAAGAGGCCGATCACGCTGAGGTACCACAGATCGAGCACTCCGATCAGCAGTAGCGAAAGGCCGACTGCGATAAGTACAGGCTGAAGGCTGCCGCCCGGAAGGCGGATCTTCTCTCCGGCCGGTTCGGCGCTGTGCTCTTGCTCGCTCATGAGACGTAGAGCGCCGCGGCGACGAAGGAGAGGCCGAACATGACAAAGCCGATTGCTGTTATCAGCAGCCCGGCCCGGTTGTTCTTTCTTGCGAGTTTCTTATCCATGGGTTCAGTACCGAAGCTTACAGCCAGACGTCCGCGACCATCGCTGCGAATAGGGCCGCGAGGTAGATCAGTGAGAAGAGGTAGAGCTTCAGCGCTGAGGCGCGGTCGGCGCGGCGACGGAGCTGCCAGGCCATCACGATCAGCGTAAGGCCAAGCCCGAGCGAGACGATCAGATAGGGGACGCCGAGCCCTCCGGCACAGAACGGCAGCTGTGAGACGGCGTAGAGAAGCACCGAATAGAGCAGGATCTGGCGCCGCGTCTCATCCTCGCCGCGAACCACCGGCAGCATTGGAATCCCTGCCGCCTGGTAGTCGTCCTTCATCAGCAGGCTGAGTGCCCAGAAGTGAGGCGGCGTCCAGAAGAAGACGATGAAGAAGAGGAAGATCGCCATGCCGCTCAGCGAACCGGTGACGGCGGCCCAGCCAACCAGCGGCGGCACGGCGCCCGCAGCACCGCCCCAGATGATGTTCTGCCAAGTGTGGCGCTTCAGCAGCATCGTGTAGCCGACCGCGTAGCCGATGAAACCGGCGAACGAGAGAGCAGCGGCCAGCGGGTTGACGAGCAGCGTCAGCCAAACCAGCGAGGCGACGCCGAGAATCAGGCCGAAGCTGAGCGCTGCGCGTGGCGAAACGCGCCCCGAGGCAACCGGCCGGTCGGCGGTCCGATCCATCAAGAGATCAACGTCACGGTCGTACCAGTGGTTGATGGCGCCAGAACCTCCGGCCGACATGGCCCCGCCGATCAAGGTTGCGACGATCAGCGCGATCGACGGCCGACCGGCGATCAACATTGCCGCCACAGTCGTGAACAGCAGCAGGCTCTGAACCTTCGGCTTCGTCAGCGCGACGTAATCGCTAACGCGCTGGCGCGCGGCGGAGGGTGCGATCGCCGCCACTGCAGCGTTGTTGCCTGAAACAACCTGGGGCATCGCGGGCGCCCTAATCTCCGGCCGCTACGCCGGCCTCTTCGCCGACGCGGTCTTGGCGCTCGATCTGGCGGCGGATGTCCTGCATCGGCTCGACCGAGCGCACGCGCGGCACGACGTCGAAGTTGTTGACCGGGGGAGGAGAGGGGGTGAACCACTCGAGCGTGTTGCCCCGCCACGGGTCAGGGCCCGATTTGGCGCCGCTCCGGAGGCTCTGGACGACATTGATGATCGTCAGCAGCACGCCGAGCGCGAGGATGAACGAGCCGATCGTCGAGATCATGTTGTAGGTGCCGAGGTTGTTGACGTCGGCGTACTCATAGACGCGCCGAGGCATGCCGCTCAGGCCGGCCGAGTGTTGGATCAAGAAGGTGATCCAGAAGCCGCCGAGCGTCAGCGCGAAGCTGACCTTGCCGAGCTTTTCGTTCATCATCCGGCCGGTCATCTTCGGGAACCAGTAGTAGAGCCCAGCCATCATCGCGAAGACGGCGCCGCCGACGATTGTGTAGTGGAAGTGGGCGACTACGAAGTAGGTGTCATGGAGCTGCCAGTCGACCGGGAATGTGGCGAGGAAGATGCCGGTGATGCCGCCGAGCAGGAAGGTTGCAAGGAAGCCGACTGAATAGAGCATCGCGACCGGGAACTCGATCGAGCCACGCCACATCGTGAAGATCCAGTTGAAGATCTTGACGCCGGTTGGGATCGCCACAAGGTAGGTGCCGAGCATGAAGAAGATCAAGAGGAAGAACGGCAGCGGCACGGTGAACATGTGGTGCGCCCAAACGAGCGTGCCGATCACGGCGATTCCGAGCGTCGCGGCGACGATCGCCTTATAGCCGAAGATCGGTTTGCGCGAGAAGACCGGGAGGACCTCGGAGATAACGCCAAATCCTGGAAGTACGAGGATGTAAACCTCGGGGTGGCCGAAGAACCAGAAAAGGTGCTGCCAGAGCAGCGGGGAGCCGCCGTTGGTCGGGTCGTAGAAGTGGGTGCCAAAGTGCCTGTCGGTAAGCAGCAGCGTTACCGCGCCGGCGATCACTGGGATCGAGATGATCAGCAGGATTGCCTGCGTCAGCATCGTCCAGACGAAGAGCGGCACGCGGCCCCAGCTCATCCCCGGAGCGCGCATGTTGGTGATCGTGACGAAGATGTTGAGCGCCCCTATGAACGACGCGACGCCGGTGAGGTGGACGAGGAAGATCCACGAGTCAACGCCGTTGGAGGGTGAGAAGGCGGTCTCTGAGAGCGGCGCGTAACAGGTCCAGCCGCACTCGGCGGGGCTGAAGAGCAGCGAACCGTAGAAGACGACTCCGCCGGCGATGAAGAGCCAGAGCGAGAGCGCGTTGAGCTTCGGGAAGGCCATGTCGCGGGCACCGATCATCAGCGGCACGAGGTAGTTAGCGAAGCCGGCGATCATCGGCATCAGGAAGAGGAAGACCATCGTCGTGCCGTGCATCGTGAAGAGCGCGTTGTAGGTCTGCGGAGAGAGCAGCGTGTTGTCAGGAACTGCGAGCTGCAGACGGATCAGCAGCGCCTCGACGCCGCCGAGAACGAGAAAGACCCACGAGGCGACGATGTACATGATCCCGATCCGCTTGTGATCGGTGCTGGTGAGCCATGAGAGCCAGCCGCTAGGCCGAGGCGCGGCCGAATTGGTGACGATCTCCGGGATGCCGGGCTTTGTCGGGGTTGCGGTGGTAGTAGTCATCTGCTGATCACTTTCCGTTTACAGCTTCGTCGATGTATTGAACGAGCGCGTCAAGCTGGGCTTTCGTCAACGATGTGCCGTAGTTGGCAGGCATGATGTTGGCCGCGTAGCCCTTCGAGATCACCTTGTTCGGGTAGAGCGTTGAGGCTTTGATCATTGCTGCGCTCTGCCCCTTGAGGACGACGTCGAGGTTGGGCCCGACGGCGGCCTTCGTGCCGGCGGCCCCGAGCGTGTGGCAGGAGCCGCAGGCGAGGGCGCCGGTGGCAGGAACGCCGGCGACGAAGATCTTCTTCCCATCGGCGGCCGCTACAGGGGCCGCCGCGGCCGGGCTTTCGCTCGTCGGCGCCGTCTTGAGCGCCGCCGCGTCTTTGGCGATGAGCTTGTTGCGGGCCGCCGCAGCCTCCTTTTCGGAGGTCAAAATCGCCGCCTTCTGACCGGCGTACCAGAGCTTGAACTCGTCCGGAGAGACGGCCTTGACTGAGGCGATCATCGTTGCGTGGCCGCGGCCACAGAGCTCGGCGCACTGGCCTTTGTAGACGCCCGGCTCCGAGATCTTGAACCAGGTGTAGTTGGTGTACCCGGGAACGGCGTCAAACTTTCCGCCGAGCTCGGGGATCCACCAAGAGTGCTGAACATCGAGCGCGCGGATGCTCAGGCTGACCGTCGTGTTGGTCGGCACGACCATCTGTTCATAAGAGAAGACGTTGTTGAGGTTGTTGGTGTCGGTGTCGGCGTAGGTGTAGCGCCAGAGGTACTGCTGGCCGTTGACGTCAATGTTCAGCGAGCGGCCGTTCGGCGGTAGCGAAGGCTTCGCTGGCCCGCTATTGAAGGCGACGTTCTTCGGCGTTGAGAGCCCGCTGGCGCTGGAGTTGGGCGGGTTTTTGATCTGGTCGAGCTTGAGGAACGTGACGACCGAGATCAGCACCAGCAGCAGCGCGGCGCCGACCGTCCAGCCGACCTCGAGGCGGTTGTTGCCGTGAACTCGAACGGCAACCGCGCCCTTGCTCGAGCGGTACTTGAGCACCGTCCAAATCAACAGACCGCCGACGCCGAAGAAGACGACGCAGCCGAATCCGAAGATCCAAAGGTAGAGCGAACGGATTCCCTCGGCGTTTGGCGTGCCACCGCCGGATTGAGGCGCGATGAAGTCGGCGAAGGAGGCGGAAGCGGGCAGCAGCAACGCAGCGATCAGAACGATCCCGAAGAGGATGCTGTTCTTGGCTGGCCGGAAGGAGGTCGAGGGGCGCACGGGGGAAGCCAATCCTATAAAGGAATCGGACGGGAGGAGGCGCGCCTTAGCGCCCAGTAAAAGAAGTCGCTCGCTTTTGGACGAAGGCGAGCACGCCTTCGGCGAAGTCCGAGCTGCCTGCCATCTCCTGTTGGATCGATGCTTCCAGTGCCAGCTGGTCGTCAAGCGGGCCGAAGATCCAGTGGTTCAGCTGGCGCTTGGAGCCGGCGTAGGAGCGGGTCGGCCCGCCCGCCAGACGCCCTGAGAGCTTCTCGATCTCAGCATCAAACGTTTCAGCTTCAATGACCCCATTGATCAAACCCCAATCGGCGGCCTTGGCGGCGTCGATGCGCTCGCCGAGCATCGCCATCTCGGTTGCTCGCGTAAGCCCGATCCGTGCCGGGATCAAGGCCGACGACCCGCCGTCGGGGACAAGGCCGATGTTGACGAAGGCCAACAGGAAGTAGGCGTTCTCAGTTGCGTAGACGAGGTCGGCGCAGAGCGCGAGCGAGAGGCCAACGCCGACGCAAGGCCCCTGCACGGCGCTGATGACCGGCTTCGGCAGTCGGCGCAGCCCGGTGATCACCGGGTGGTAACGCTCGTGTAAGGAACGCTCAAGGTCGGGGAGCCCATCTTCTTTAGTCAGGCCGCCGCCGGCGCCGTCTTTGAGGTCGGCGCCGGAACAGAAGGCTCTGCCGGCGGCTCCAATCACGACGGCACGGATCTCATCATCGTCGCGGACTGTTTCGTAGGCGGCGAACAGATCGCTGCTCATCTGCCCGTTCCAAGCGTTCAGCGAATCGGGCCGGTTCAGTTCGATCTTCGCCGCGGCTCCAGCGCGGAGCAGATTTACGGTCTCAAATTCGGTCTCAATCTCAAACACGTCCATCGACCCATCCTATGTATTCGAGGCAGGAATCGGGCTGTGGCTCTAGCCTTGCGCCGATGGCCGACCGACGACCACTGATCGCGATCAGCTCCTACGTTGAGCAGGCTCGCTGGAGCCTTTGGGATACGGAGGCTGCGCTGGTGCCACAGCTTTTCGTCGATGCGGTTCAGCGGGCCGGTGGTTTTGCGCTGCTGCTGCCACCCGACGCCTCGTTCGCCGACGGTGGTGCCGAGCAGGTTCTCGCCGCCGTTGACGGGTTGTTGCTGACCGGCGGGCCCGATGTAGATGCTTCGCTATACGGAGCGCAGCCTGCCCCAGAGCATGAAGGCTCGCGGATTGAACGCGATCGGAGCGAGCTGGCACTGATTAGCGCCGCGATCGCGCTCGATCTGCCGCTGCTGGCCGTCTGTCGCGGAATGCAGCTTCTGAACGTTGCGCGCGGAGGAACATTGATCCAGGACCTGCCCTCATACCACCGCCCGAACCCCGGCTCGTTTGAAGGCAGCGAGCACGATGTTCGCCTTGCCGAGGGCTCGCTAGCGGCAGCGGTCACAGGTGAACTGCTCCACTCGGCGATGCAGCACCATCATCAGGGAGTTGATCGCATCGGTGAGGGGCTAACGGTCACCGCTTGGGCCGCCGACGACGATTTTCCCGAAGCGATCGAGCTTGCCGACCGCCGCTTTGTGCTCGGCGTCCAGTGGCACCCCGAGGCCGACCCGAGCAGCCCGGTTATTGGTTCGTTCGTCCGCGCTTGCGGCGAAGGCCTCTAGTCGAGCAGGCCTTCGGCGCGCAGCCAAAGTTCGGTCCGCCGCATTCCCTCATCGAAATCAACCTTCGGCTCCCAGCCGAGCAGCTCGCTGGCCCTCCTGTTCGGGTAGGTCGCCTGCCGTGAGACGTAACGGATCGCTTCGCGGCTAACGCTCGGCTGCGTGCCGCGCAGCTTGGCGACCAGCTCCGAAGCTAGAGCGACAGCTTCGATCACCGCTGCCGGAGCTGTCCGCACCTTTTTCTGGCCAAGCATCTGCGCGTAGCGACCGAAGAACTCCGCGGTTGTGATCGGAACACCGTCCCAGGCTGTGACCGCCTGGCCGGCGGCGGCTTCGCTTTCCAGCGCGCGGATGATGCAGTCGACGAGGTCGTCGATGTAGACCAGCGTCATCAGCGCGTCGCCCTTCCCCGGCAGGGCAAACGTTCCTGCGCGGAGCGCCTCGATTGGACGGATCGCCCAGGGAACCGAGCCGGGGCCGTAGACGTCGCCGGGCCTGACCACGGCAGCGCCTCGTCTGAGCGCGAGGTAGTCGGAGGCTGCCTTGGTATCGGCGTACGGGGCCCCTGTGGCGCGCGGCGCGGCCGCTTCTTCAAGGTCGCTACTGAACTCATAGCCCCAGCTGGCGACCGATGAGAGGTGGGCGATCCGCTCGATGCCGGCGTTCTGTGCTGCGTCAAAAACCGAGCAGCTACCGCGCACATTGACGTCGATGAACTGCTCCATCGAACCCCAGTCGCCGACGATCGCTGCGGTGTGGATAAGCCCGCCGCAGCCGGCGAGCGCATTGGCCATGGCCTCGGTGTCGAGCACGTCGGCGGCAACAAAGCGCGCGCCGGTCGCCTCGACTCCGCCACGCCTGTCGGCGCGCACGTCGACCCCCACGACCTGCGCGCCTTCGCGAGCCAGTCGTTGGCAGAGCGCCTCACCGATGAAGCCGCCGGCTCCTGTGACTGCGATTGTTTGCCCGCCGAGCTGCACCCTCCAACCGTATACTGCGCCAACCTTGAGCCCCTCGAAAGCCCTACGGATTGCGGCAATGGCGACGGTTGCCGTTGGCGTTGCCGCGCCGCTCCTGCGCCGCAAGGTGAAGCTCCCGAAGGCGGCGGTGCTCGCGTCGGCTTGGAGCGCGCCGGTAGCGCTCTGTGTGGCGGCCCCGCGCTCACCAAAACGCGACATTGCAGTCTCGATCCTGCAGATGTGGGCCTACTTTGCGACCTATGAGATGCCGGCCGACGACCCTGAAGAGCTCGAGCGACGCGCATTTGTCGACTACCCCGTCAAAGTCGATCGGCTGCTCGGCTTCGGGGAGCTGCCCGGGGTTCGCTTGCAGCGCGCGCTCGCCGACCCAGGCAACATCCGCCCGCCGGAGAAGCTGCTCGTCTGGGCGCACTGGATTTGGTTTCTCGTTCCCCACGCGACCGTCGCATATGTGTTTCTAAGGCGCCGCGAGCAGTTTCCGCGAGCCGCGGCGATGATCTACGGAACCTTTGACCTTGGCCTGATCGGCTACTGGCTCGTGCCGACCGCGCCGCCTTGGTATGCCGCCGAGAAGGGCCGCCTCGGCGGCGACGTAGCGCGCACCAAGCTAAGCCTGCGACGGATGATGATCGACTACGGCGAGCAGTTCTGGCGCGGCCGCTGGCCGACGCTTTACGATGGCTTGGCAGGCAACCCACTGGCCGCAATGCCCTCGCTTCACTTCGCAACATCGGTGATGTCCGCCCACGTTCTTTCGGACGTTGGTCGTGCTGAGGGGACGGTCGCCTGGGTCTACGCCGGCACGCTTGGCTTCGCGCTCGTCTACCTAGGAGAGCATTACGTGATTGACCTGCTCGCAGGGCTCGCACTGGTTGAGGGGCTGCGCACGGCGGCGCCGCGGCTCGCGCCGCTCGCCGACGGGTTCTCCCGTCTAGTTCAAGGCCTTGAGCATCGCGCCCAGGGAGCCTGATGGAGCTGCCTCAGAGCGAGGTTGAAGCGCTTGCCCCGGATCTAGCCGACGACGAGCAGATGCCAAGGCGGCGCTTCTCGCGCCGCCATGCCTTCTTCGCCGGTTTCTTTGCGCTCGCGGTAGTCGTGTTCCTCTACTTCGGCCTGCCACAGATCGCTGGCATCAACAAAACTTGGGACAGAATTCAGGACGGTGACCCGAAGTGGCTGATCGTCTGCGCGATCTTTGAGGTGATCTCGTTCGGCGGTTACATCTGGCTTTTCCGCGGCGTCTTCGTGCGCGGTAGCACGAAGATCAACTGGGCTGTCAGCTACCAGATTACGATGGCCGGCCTAGTCGCCGCGAGGCTCTTCGCTGCCGCCGGCGCGGGTGGCGCAATCCTTACGGCTTGGGCGCTGCGCCGCTCAGGAATGCCCGGGCGCACCGTTGCGACAAGGATGATCGCTCAGTACGTCATCCTCTACGCCGTCTACATGTTCACGCTGCTGATCGCTGGAATCGGCCTCTACGTTGGAGCCTTCAACGGCAGCGGGGTTTTTGCGCTGACGATGGTGCCGGCGATCATCGGTGGGCTGGTGATCATCCTTGCGCTGGCCTGCACGCTGATCCCCGAGCAGATCGATCGACGGATTGAGCATTGGGCCGAGGACTCAGGCTGGTTCGGCCGTGTCGTCGCAAAGCTGGCACCGGTTCCCGACGCGCTCGCGGTGGGGGTCCGTGAGGCCTTAATCATCATCCGTGAGCGCGACGGCGCAGTTTTCGGCGCGATCATCTGGTGGTATTTCGACATCTTCACGCTCTGGGCCGCCTTTCACGCATTCGGTGACCCGCCTCCGTTCGCCGTATTGGTTATGTCGTATTACGTCGGCATGTTCGCCAACCTGCTGCCGCTGCCGGGCGGAATCGGCGGCGTCGAGGGCGGCATGATCGGCGTGCTTATCGCCTTCGGGGTGCCCAGCAGCCTCGCGATCGTCGCCGTCCTTACTTACCGGGCGTTCTCGTTCTGGTTGCCGACGATTCCTGGCGCAATCGCTTACTTCCAGCTGCGCCGAACGGTTCAGGGCTGGCGCGACGAGGGCCGCGACAAAACGGCTACGCTATACAAAGTAAAGTCACCCGCAACCTGAGTGGAGAAGCAGATGGCCGAGATCGAAAACGTAATCATTGTCGGCAGCGGCCCAGCCGGCTATACGGCGGCGCTCTACACCTCGCGCGCCAACCTGTCGCCGTTGCTGATTGAGGGCTGGCAGTGGGGCGGCCTGCTGCAGCAGACGACCGAGGTTGAGAACTACCCCGGCTTCCGCGACGGCATTCAAGGCCCTGAGCTGATGCAGACGATGCGCGATCAGGCTGAGCGTTTCGGTACCCGCTTCATCACCGACCTAGCAACCAAGCTTGAGCTTTCCGACCAGCCCGGCGGAGTTCACAGCGTCTGGGTAGGCGAACAGCACTACCAAGCCCGCACCGTAATCCTCGCGATGGGCGCCGAGCACAAGAAGATCGGCGCGCCAGGCGAAGACGAGCTTTCGGGGCGCGGCGTCTCCTATTGCGCGACCTGCGACGCGGCCTTCTTTGTTGATAAGGAGACGATCATCGTCGGCGGCGGCGATTCGGCGATGGAGGAGGCGATCTTCCTCGCCAAATTCGCTTCGAAGGTCACGATCGTCAACCGCCGCAGCGAGTTTCGCGCCTCGAAGATCATGCTCGACCGGGCTCGCGAAACAGAGAACATCGAGTGGGCGACGCCGTTTACGGTCGAGGGCTTTGAGGCCGGTGAGAACGGCGCGCTCGAGAGCGTCAAGTTGCTCAATGCTGAAAGCGGCGAGGAGCAGATACTGCCGACGCAGGGCGCCTTCATCGCAATCGGCCACGAGCCGCAATCGCAGATCGCTGCCGGAATGGTTGAGATCGATGACGAGGGCTACGTGATCACAGAGGGGCGCTCAACGCGCACCAAGCTGCCCGGCGTCTTCGCCGCCGGCGACCTCGTCGACCACACCTACCGTCAGGCGATCACGGCCGCAGCGCTTGGCTGCCAAGCCGCGCTTGACGCCGAGTGGTACCTGCGCGACACGCCGCAGATCGAGACACCGGCAGGCGTAGCCGGCGACAACCTCGCGGCCGAGCAGTACGGCAGCACTCAGGCTTAGGTCGCGGCCGCAGCGCTGCTCAGTTCCAGCCCGAGCAGAGTCGCCTTGCGCTGCTCGCGGTCCACTCCGCCGTAGCCACCGAGGCTGCCGTCGGAACGGACAACGCGGTGGCAGGGGATCACGATCGCGATCGGGTTTGAGCGCAGGGCGTTACCGACGGCGCGCGCAGCCCGAGGCGCACCGATCTCCTCAGCCAGTTCGCCGTAGCTGATCCGGTCGCCAAACTCGATCGTCGCGCAGCGCTGCAGCACGCTGCGCTGGAACGGATCGAACTGCGACCAATCGATCGCTACAGAGAAGCGCTCAGGCGAGCCTGCGAAGTAGGCATCGAGTTGGCGCCCCAGCTCGGCGAGCGCAGTTGACCCTTCGATTGCTGTGGCGCCGCGGGTGTCGGCGATGTCGCCCGCCTGCGCTGCTGATTCGGCGCCGTCCAAGAAGCTGACGCCGACCAGCCGATCATCGCCGCCGATCAGCAGCAGCGGCCCGAGCGGCGAGTCGTGCCGCGCCCAGCGGAGCTCAGCGCCGGCCGCGTTCACGAACGCTAGGGGCCTTCGGCGATCATTGGCTTTAGCGCGTCCTGGCCTGTCACGGCGCGACCGATGATTAGTTGCTGAATCTGCGACGTGCCTTCATAGATCGTCGTCACGCGCGCGTCGCGGTAGTAGCGCTCAACCGGATGCTCGCGGCTGTATCCGGCGCCGCCGTGAACCTGAATCGCCTTGTCCGAGCACCAGACAGCCGCTTCGGTGGCGTAGTACTTGGCAATCGAGGTCTCAAGCGTGCTCGGCTTGCCTGCGTCTTTGACCGAGCCGGCCTTGTAGACCAGCAGCCGCGCGGCCTCGGTCTTGACGACCATGTCGGCGATCATTGCCTGAACGAGCTGGAAGGCGGCGATCGGGCGGTCGAACTGCGTGCGCTCATTGGCGTAGGCGATCGACTCTTCGAGCGAGGCGCGGGCGAGCCCGACGCAGCCCGCAGCCACCGAGTAGCGCCCCGAGTCGAGCGCGCTCATCGCAACCTTGAAGCCGTCGCCAACCTCGCCGAGCATCGAGTCGGCCGAGGCGGTCACGTCGTCGAGCGCGATCTCGGCCGTGTCGGAGGCCCAAAGCCCCATCTTCGCCGTGATCTGCGACGGCATGAAGCCTGGCTGGTCTGTTTCGACGAGGAAGCAGGCGAGGCCGCGGTGGCCGAGTGAAGGGTCTGTCTGGGCAAAGATCAGCGCGAGGCTGGCGTTGTTTCCGAGCGAGATCCACATCTTCGCTCCGTTGATCAACCAGCTGCCGTCGTCTTGCTGGACGGCGCGCGTCTTTTGGTTTGCGGCGGCCGAACCGGTGCCGGGCTCGGTCAGGCCGAAGCAGCCGAGCCATTCGCCGGAGCAGAGTAGCGGCAGGTAGCGCTGCTTCTGCTGTTCGGTTCCCCACTTCAGGATCGTTGAGCAGACGAGCGAAGTTTGAACCGAGACGACGGTTCGCATCGCCGAGCAGCCGCGGCCGATCTCTTCGCAGATAATCGCGTAGGTCGTGTAATCGAGGCCGGCGCCGCCGTACTCGCGCGGCACAATCGCGCCGAGGAAGCCTTGGGCGGCGATCTTGTTTACGAGCTCACGGTCGAAGAAGTGGTTCTCCGAGTTCTCGCCCGCGACCGGCATGATTTCACCATCGGTGAACTCGCGTGCGGTCTGCTCGATCAGCTTCTGTTCATCGGAAAGGTCGAAGTTCATCGTTCGACCTTATCGGCTCGAGGACCGCTGCACCGCTCCCGCTTCGAGCTGCTACTTCTCGAGCTGGTAGGTGTTCTGGAGCTCGTCCTGGAGCACAGTTGATGCTCCGCTGGTCCTGAGCGTGAGGTCTTTCTTCAGCTTGCGGGTGCGGTACTTCCACCCGGCTGGCAGGGCCAGCTTCGAACCGAGCGCGGCAAGATTCTTCAGCTTCAGCGTCTTGTCAACGATCTGTGAGTAGGCCTGCATTGCGTAGACCTTGCCCGCAGGTGAGACGAGTTCGTGGATCGGGTACTTGCGCGACCAGTTGAAGTTGGTCCTGCGGTTGACGACCGTCTCCGCATACGGCGCCATGCCGCCAGCCGAAATAGCGCTGAGGGGAACGTCAACGCTGGTCAAGAAGCGCATCTTGAGTCCAGGGAACTGGCGTACCGTGCCGCCGCGCGCGTCGATTCGTGAATCCCAGGTAATCGTCGCGTTGTTGATCAGCCAGTAGCGCGGGCCGTTGATTTTTACTACCAGGGTGCCGGGGAAGAGCGCCGCCAAGGAGGTCTTGTCTGACGCGGCCCACTTGTCTGCCGGACACTTGTTCAGGCCGAAGGTGTTCCACACGTCGCCAACGAGCTTGGCACCGGTTCCGCTGCCGTTGGGAACGGCGTGGACAAAGAGGTACTCGCAGTAACGCTCGTTGTACATCTTCGGGTTGTTGCCGACGCTGATCGGCGACTTCGCGGCGGTCGCTGCGGCGGGCATTGCCAGCCCGGCGAGACAGGCCGTGGCAACTAGGAGCTTGATCGCTCGGGAAGTTGGCATTCGAGAAACTTACACGGTTTCAGTGACGGCAGGCGCCGGTACGCTGTTAGTTCGACGGCCATAGACTGAAACTCCGTGGATCCGTTTGCCCTAATTGTGATCGTCGTCATCGCCCTGATCATCTCCGCGGTTGTGCTGATCGGGATCCTCTTTCCGGGTTCGGGCGCCGACCAGCTCGACTGGCGCCAGACCCGATCGGCGGAGCTCGAATACACCAACGAGATCGATGACCTCGCGCAAATGGAGGCGGCTGTCAATGCCAAGCGCCGAGCCCGCGGAGCGGCCGAGATCAGCCATCTTGAGCTGAAGGCCGAGATCGAACGCGAGCTAGCCGGCATTCACGAAGACGAAGAGCTAGAAGAGGAAGATCTGCGGCAGCTGCTCGAAGCGCGCAATGCGCGCCGCCGTGCCCGCGGCGAGGCGGAGCAGACGTTGGAAGAGTTTGAGCGCTCGCTGCTCGGCGGGCCCGATGGAGCGCCCTCGTGAGGGTTTTGATTGTGGGCGGCGGCTGCCGCGGCCTCGACCTGGCGCGTGAGCTCGTAGCCGACGGCCATGCTGCCCGCTGCGTCACGCGGACAGAGAATGGCCGAGCGGCGATCGAAGCGGCCGGGGGAGAGTGTTGGATCGGAACCCCCGACGTGATCGGCACGCTGCGCTACGCGCTTGAGAATGTGACGCTGCTGCTCTGGCTGCTCGGCACCGCCAGCGGCGAACCGGAGAAGGTCGCCGCGCTGCACGGCTCGCGGCTAAGGATGATGCTCGAGAAGACGACCGACACAACGGTGCGCGGAGTGATCTACGAGGCCGCGGGGCCGATCGGGGAACCGTTGCTGGAGAGTGGTATTGCCGAAATGGAGCTAGCTCGTGAAAAGAACGCCATCCCGTTCGCGCTGCTTGAGTCCGACCCGCTCGGCGCTCGTGATGTCTGGCTCGCAGAGGCCCAGCAGGCGATAGAGGGCCTTCTCGCCGGGCCGCGGAGAACAGCTAAATAACATAATCACGATCAGGTTTGTATAGTTTGGATCCGAATATCGACTCCAAGGAGACAGACGCATGCCGACGATTGGCGACGCAGCACCAGATTTTGACGTTGAAACAACTGAAGGAAAGATCAACTTTCACGATTGGATCGGCGATTCGTGGGCCGTGCTCTTTTCGCACCCGCGCGACTTCACTCCAGTCTGCACGACGGAGCTGGGCTACATGGCGTCGATCAAGCCGGAGTTCGACAACCGTGGCGTGAAGATCATCGGCCTCTCCGTCGATCCGCTCGACAACCACGAGAAGTGGGCCTCCGACATTGCCGAGACTCAAGGAACGGCGCCGAACTATCCACTGATCTCAGATACCGACTTCAACGTCTCGAAGCTCTACGGAATGCTCCCAGCCGACGTCGAAGGAGACCCAACCGAGCGCACCCCTGCTGACAACGGCACGCTGCGCAACGTCTTCGTGATCGGCCCGGACAAGAAGATCAAACTGGTCCTGATCTACCCGATGACGACCGGGCGCAACTTCGATGAGGTCCTGCGCGTTATCGACTCGCTCCAGCTGACCGCTGAGCACGCCGTCGCAACGCCGGCCCAGTGGCAGCCAGGCGACGATGTGATCATCGCCGGTTCAGTAACCAACGAGCAGGCGGCTGAGAAGTACCCGGACGGCTGGGAAGAGCCTCGTCCGTACATCCGCATCGTTCACGACCCGAGCGGCGCGAAGGTCAGCTAAGCCCGGCGGCATCGAGGCGGGCGAACAGGTCGCCAAGAATCCTCGCCGTCGCACCCCAGACGAGCTGATCGTCAACTACATAGGTGTCGGTTGTGAAGCCGATCCCACGGCGCTTTATGCGGCGTCGGCCATAGCCGGCAAGCAGCTGCGCAACGTCGAACTCATGGACCGAGGCGACCTCGCGCTGCGAACGAACCCACTCTTGCCCGGGGTCGATCAGGCCAACGAAGGGGTGGACGGCATAGCCGGTTGCGATCGTCGGCGTCGGCGGCAGCGCGCCGAGCAGCTCGACCGACGGCGGCGCGAGGCCGATCTCCTCGTGCGCTTCGCGCAGCGCCGTCGAGCTTAGGTCGTCGTCATCATCGTCGGCGCGGCCCCCCGGGAACGAGAGCTCGCCGGCGTGTCGGCGCAGATCGTCGCCGCGGCGAGTCATCACGACGCTGAGCGCGCCGGCCTCGCTGGCGAAGAGTGGAACCAGGACGCCCGCCTTTTTGCGTCCGCGAACCGGCAGCGCCGCTGCCGCTTCAGGGCTCAGCAGCTCCGGCGCGAGAGCGCCCGCCAGCTCAGCTCGTGAGAGCGGTGCGCTCGACACGCTCGTCGAACATCACTTCGCCGTCGAGCATCCGGTGGACCGGGCACTTCGCGGCAATCACCGAGAGCCGTTCAACCTGCTCGTCGGATAGCTCGCTAGGCAGCGTCAGCACTACTTCGAATTTGGTCGGTGTGCCGCGCTCTGCAGGCGCGTACTCGACGTCGACGACGAGCTTGCCCACATCCCAGCCTTTGCGCTCGGCATACATCTCGATTGTCACTGCGACGCAGCCGGCGAGGCTTGCGGCGAGCAGCTCAAGTGGCGTCGGTCCGGAATCGGTGCCGCCGAGCTCAGGGTCCTCGTCGACGGTCAGTTGATGATCGCGAATCGTGATGCTGTGCTGGCGACCTTCTTTGCGGGTGGCGGTTGCTTTCATCATTGGCTAGAGGTTACGACAGCGGGTTGAAGATAAGCCCCGTGGGCACCTTCGGCGTGAAGAAGGTTGACTTAGGTGGCATGTTGACGCCGGCCGCCGCGATCTCCTGAATCTGCTCGATCGGCGCGCCCGAGAGGAAGAAGGCGGCATCGAAATCGCCGCCCTTGAGGAGCGCCAGCGCTTCGTCGTCGTTGCGCGAGTAGCCAAGCCCGTTGAAGTGCGAGATGTCATCTTCGCTGAGGCCTAGAGGGCCCTTTAGGATCAGCGCCTCAAGCACCGCAGCATCGAGCTTGCGATAGGGCTCCGGAAAATCTGCGAGCGCGTCATCGGCGATCTTCTGCTCCCGCAGGACAAGTCGCAGCGGCCGATTGTGGCGCGAATCGATGTAGCCGAACTGCAGCCTGCCGTCGTCCGAGAGGCCGTTCGGCGGCAGCTCATCGGTCGAGCCCAGCTCGGTGATCTCAAAGCACTCTTCGATCGTTTCGCGCAGCGCGTTGGCACGCCCGGGATCGTCGGCGAGTCCGCTGATCAGGCGATGGGTGGGGAAGACGCTGAGGCCTGGGTCTTCCAAGGCGACGAGATCCATCAGTACGAACCGGTGTGGGCCATCGCCGCCAATCTCATCGGCGTAGATGCGGGCGGTCTCGTAGCGGTGGTGGCCGTCGGCAATCAGTAGTTCGGCAGGGTCGAGCGCCTCGCTTAGAGCAGCAGCAGCATCGAGATCGGTGACCCGCCAGAGGCGGTTGACGGTCCCTTCCTCGTCGATCTGCTCGCCGTACGGTTCGCCTTCCGTCTGCGCGGCAATCGTGGCGCGTGCGGCGCCGGTCGAATCGGAGTAGAGCGCGAAGATCGGCGAGAGGTTGGTCTTCGTCGCACGCGTTAGACGCAGCCTGTCTTCCTTCGGGCCGGGATGAGTGCGCTCGTGCGGACGGATTTTGCCGGCTCCGTACTCCTCAATCTTGACCGCGGCGAGAAAGCCGGAGCGGGTACGGCGGCTGCCGTCGGGCGCGAGGTAGTCCTGGGTGAGGATCCAGAACGAAGCGTCCTCGTCGCGAACAAGCGCGCCGGCCTGCTGCCACTCGGCAAGCAGCGTGGCCGCGTTCTCGTATGGGTCGCCGCCTTCTGTAGCCGGCTCGGGGAGGTCGATGACAACGACATTGAATGGCGAGCGGGCTGCCAGCTCGGCTCGCTGGGCTGGATCGATCACGTCGTAAGGAGGTGACAGAACGGCCTCGAAACCGCCTACGCGATCGAGCTCGTAGCGCAGTGAACTGAGTGGGCGGACGTCGGCCATACCCGCACGCTAGAACATGCCGGGGCCAAACAGCCCTACCATCTGGAACTCATCGGGGCGTGGCGCAGCCTGGTAGCGCACCTGCTTTGGGAGCAGGGGGTCGGAGGTTCGAATCCTCTCGCCCCGATTGAAGCGATCTATTTAGGCGGCGGCGGGTTGGCCGCTCGGCCGATTGCGGCGCGACATGAAGTAGGCAAACGAGCCGCCCGTGACCCACATGAAGAGTCCGTAGACGGCGGCCGGGATTGTCATCTCCGGGTCGAGCGAGGCGCCGACCGCGATTGCCAGGGTCGCGTTGTGGAGGCCCAGCTCGAGCGCGATCGCAGTTGAGCTGCGGTCGCTCAGCCGCGCCGCACGGGCGATCGCGAAGCTAATTCCCATCGCTAAGACATTCAGCGCGATCACGGCAAGCAGGACGCTGCCGAGGTATTCGGTCACGCGCCCCCATTCGCTGCCTACGGCGGCAGCGACGATCACGACAAAGAGGCCCAGCGAGATCACGCGGAAGCGGTGGTAGTTGGTCAGCGTCCACTCCGGCGCGCGCTGCTTGATTGCCATTCCGATGATCAGCGGCACCAGAGTTATCGCCAGCACGCGGCCGGCGATCGGCAGAATCTCAACGTCGTTGTCGACTCCGGTCAAGTTGAACCAGGCGGAGCTGAGCGAGAGGTAGAGCGGCACGGTGACAACTGCCAGTGCGCTGGAGATGCCGGTCAGCGTGACCGAGAGCGCCGTCTCCCCGCGGGCAAGATGGGTCAGCAGGTTGGCCATCGTTCCTCCCGGAGCGGCGCCCAGTAGCACCAGTCCGACAGCCAGGACCGGGGGGAGGTTGAAGACGGTTGCGACACCGACGGCAAGCAGCGGCGCGACAATCAGCAGATTCGCCATGCCGACGATTACGCCGCGCGGCGCCTTCAGGACGACGCGGAAATCCTCCTTCACCAGGCCGAGCCCGAGCGAGAACATGATGAAGACGAGCCCAAGCGGCAGCGCGATCAATGTGATTGGGTTGTCGTCCATCGGAGCGCGACAATACTGCCCAGCTCGCCTGCTCGCGCGATACTTTGGCGGAAGTGATCGGCGAGAGTCGACCCAAGCCCCCGTAGCTCAGTTGGATTAGAGCGGCCGGCTTCTACCCGGCAGGTCCCAGGTTCGAGTCCTGGCGGGGGCATTGCACAGCGGCCGCTGCTGCGAACGCCGCAGGCCGTACACTGCGCCCTGCGCGGTGGGTGTAGCTCAGTTGGTAGAGCTCCTGGTTGTGGTCCAGGCGGTCGCGGGTTCGAGTCCCGTCACTCACCTTCCGCTGCGCGCTATTTCGTCAGTTCGCAGCCAGGCAGGCCGGCGGCCTTGGCAGCAGCGTTGGCCTTCGCCACGGCAGCTTCGAAGCGAACGCCGGTCTTGATGAAGGCGGCGCTCATGACGCCTTGATCGGCGGCGGCGGCGGCGGCTTCGTTGGTGGCCGGGAGCGCTTTGAAGGAGGTCAGCCAAGCGTTGAACTGGGCGCTGGCGTCGGCCGGCGGTTCAAGCTGGCTTAGCTTCTCGACGGCGGCGTTGAAGAGTGCGG
>CAJBXY010000139.1 GCA_903959665.1 uncultured Solirubrobacterales bacterium
ATCATCCCGGGGACGTCCTCGTATTGGAAGAGGACGAGATGTTCGTGAAGTTGAAGGTTGAAGCGCCGGTCCCAAAGCTCAAGTAGGTGCGGACGGTGGCGTCGTCCGAGCGTCGTCCCAACAACGCGTGTGCGCTCCTCGCCAGAAATCTGCGTGACGCGAACCAATTCGGTGAAATCGCGTGCGCTGGTGCGACTTGTTTCGGAGACAACGATCCCTCGCTTGGCGACTATCGATGGTGCGTTGACCTCGTTGACGGCCTCGTCGGTCTTTCCTTCCAGCAGCCCGAGCAGGACGCTCGTCGTCAGCGGCCGGCAGTCACGTTCGGCGATCCGCCCGAAGTACTCAACTTCGATTCGGTCGACTGCCCCGCCTTCAGCGATCGCCGAAACGAGCCGCCCGAGCTGCCGGCAGAGTGGCAGGAACGGGCCGAGCACTTCGAGGTCCTCTGGTGCGACCGCCGGAACGTTGATCGCGCTCGTCACGCTGGCGCCGGTGAGCGCAGCCACGACCTGCTCGGCGGCCTGGTAGCCGGCGCGGTCGGTCGCTTCGCCGGTTGACGCGCCGAGGTGAGGCGTGACGATCACGTTTGGATAGGAGAAGAGCGGGTGGTCGGTCAGTGGCTCGCTTTGGAAGACGTCGAGCGCCGCCCCTGCGACCTTGCCGGAGTCGAGCGCTCGTTGGAGGTCCTCGTCGACGATCAGAGGGCCACGAGCGACGTTGAGAATCCTCACCCCATCCTTCATCTGGGCGAACGCCTCAGCGTTAAGCCAGCCCTCCGTTTCCGGCGTTTTGGGCAGGTGGAGCGTGATGAAGTCGGACTCGGCGTAAAGCTGCTCGGGGCCCTCGGCTTGAGTCACGCCAAGCTCGCGGTAGCGCTCAGCGCCGATGAATGGATCGAAGGCGATCACCGTCATTCCAAACGCCTGGGCGCGAGCGGCAACAAGCTGACCGATGCGGCCGAAACCGAGAATGCCGAGCGTCTTGTCGAGCAGCTCGACACCGGAGTGCTCCGAACGCTCCCAGCGGCCCTCGGTTAAAGCGCTGTGGGCTTGGGGAACGTTGCGTGCGAGAGCAAGGAGCAAGGCCATCGTGTGCTCAGCGGCGGTCACGACGTTCGACTCCGGAGCGTTGGCGACGATCACGCCGCTCTTTGTTGCCGCGTCGACGTCGACGTTGTCGACGCCGACGCCTGCGCGCCCAACGACCTTCAGCCGCGTCGCGCGCTCCAGCAGCTCAGCGTCTACTGTGGTCGCCGAGCGGATCAGCAGTCCATCGAAGCCAGCGACCCGATCGAGCAGCTCTTCGCGGCTCCAATCGAGGCCGAATTCGACCTCAAAGCCGGAGCTGCGCAACAGCTCAGCGCCGCTGTCGCCGATCTTCTCGCAGATCAGGATGCGCGGCGATTCGCTCACTGGAGACTCCCCACTTCGGCGTTCTCTACGACCCAGTCGACGCAGGCGGTTAGCGCTGCAACGTCGCTCGGCTCGATTGCCGGGAACATCGCAACGCGAAGCTGGTTGCGCCCAAGCTTGCGGTACGGCTCAACGTCGAGGACGCCGTTCGCGCGCAACACTGCGCAAACGGAAGCTGCGTCGATTGAATCATCAAGGTCGACGGTTCCGACAACGAGCGAGCGCTTTGCAGGGTCGCTGACGAAGGGTGTTGCGAAGTCAGAGCGCTCAGCCCAGCCGTAGAGATGCTCGGACGAAGCGGTTGTGCGAGCTACGCAGCCGCCGAGGCCTCCGAGCGCGTTCATCCAGTCGAGCGCCTCGGCAAGAAGGAAGAGGGTTGCGATCGCTGGCGTGTTGTAGGTCTGATCTTTGCGCGAACTCTCGAGCGCCGTCTTCAGCGAGAGAAACGGGGGAATCCACCTGTCAGCGGCGGAAATCTGCTCGATCCGTTCGATCGCCGAGGGGCTCGCGAAGGCTAGCCAAAGGCCGCCATCGGAAGCAAGCGCTTTCTGTGGAGCGAAGTAATAGAGGTCGGCCTCGGCGGCGTCGAGGGGCAGCCCGCCAGCGGCCGAGGTTCCATCGATTACGACGAGCGCGTCGCCGGCGTCGGCCGGCCGTTCGACCGCCACCATCACCCCGGTCGAAGTTTCATTGTGCGCCCAGGCAAGCACGTCGGCCTGCGGATCACCTACAGGGGTAGGCGCGTCGCCCGGCTCAGCTTCGATCAAGATCGAATCGGCCAAAAACGGAGCGCCATCTGTGCAGTCGGCAAACTTACGCGTGAACTCTCCGTAGACAAGGTGCAGCGCGCGCTGCTCAACGATCGAAAAGGTCGCGGCGTCCCAGAAGGCGGTAGCGCCGCCATTGCCGAGCAGCACCTCATAGCCGTCGGGCAGCGAGAAGAGCTCTGCCAGCCCGCTGCGTACGCGGCCAACGAGGCCGACGACGGCGCTTTGACGATGCGAGGTGCCAAGCAGATCGACGCCGACCGTTGCGAGCGCTTCAACCTGCTCCGGCCGCACCTTCGACGGACCGGCGCCGAAGCGCCCGTCGCCGGGCTTGATTGCCGCCGGGATCACGGCACTGGCCGCTGGATCGGCGCTTGCTGGCGCTTGCTTAGAAATCGGTCTTGATCCAGTCCATCTTCGAGCGCAACTCCTGGCCCGTGGACTCGATCTGCGTGTCGGCCTGCTCGGCCCGCATGCGCAGGAAGTTCTCTTGGCCGGCGCGATTTTCGGCGATCCACTCGCGGGCAAACTCGCCCGACTGAATCTCGTCAAGGATCTGCTTCATCTCGGCGCGGACTGCAGCGTTGACGACCCTTGGGCCGCGGCTGTAATCGCCGAACTCGGCCGTGTTTGAGATCGAGTAGCGCATGCCAGCGAGGCCCTTTTCGTACATCAGGTCAACGATCAACTTCAGCTCGTGGAGACACTCGAAGTAAGCCATCTGCGGGTCGTAGCCGGCCTCAACGAGCGTTTCGAAGCCGGCCTGCACGAGCGCGCTGGCGCCGCCGCAGAGAACGGCCTGTTCACCAAAGAGGTCGGTTTCGGTTTCATCCTTGAAGGTTGTTTCGATCACGCCGCCACGGGTGCAACCGATGCCTTTGGCGTAAGCCAGCGCGAGCTGCTGCGCGTTGCCGGTTGCGTCCTGTTCGACGGCGATCAGGCCGGGAACGCCGCTGCCCTCTTCAAATTGGCGGCGGACAAGATGGCCTGGGCCTTTCGGCGCTACGAGCACAACGTCGACCTCGGCTGGAGGCTGGACCTCGTCATAGTGAACCGAGAAGCCATGTCCGAAGAGCAGCATGTTGCCGGGCGCGAGGCCGTCGGCGATCTCGGCGTTGTAGACGTCGTGGTGGCGCTCATCTGGAAGCAGAACCATCACGAGGTCGCCCTTGCTGGCTGCGTCGGCAACAGACATCACCTCGAGGCCCTCAGCGCGCGCCTCGGCGACGCTCGGCGAGTCCTCGCGCAGACCAACGACCACTGAAACGCCAGAGTCCTTGAGATTGAGCGCGTGAGCGTGGCCTTGTGAGCCGTAGCCAATGATCGCGACGGTCTTTCCGTCGAGCAGGGTTAGGTCGGCGTGTTCGTTGTAGAGCATGGCGCTGATGGTAGGACAGTCCCGCGGACCTTTGCCGCGCGACTACGCTTCAGCGCTCGCGGCCCAGCTGCTGCCCGGCAGTTCGACCGACCCGTCGGGCTGGACGTAGGGCGCGTATCGCTGATCGAGCAGCTCACGCAGCTGGTAGTGCTCGGCAGGGGAAAGTTCTGCGGCGGCGCGGCCAAGGATGCTCGAAGTGCTGCGCATATGTTCCCACCAGTCGTCGAGGCTCGCGAGCCGCCAGACGACACCGACCGGCTCAACCTTGACGTCGACGAAGCCAGCGGCGTGCAGCAGCTCGGCGATGATCCCGTCCTCGCCAAACCGAAATGGGTCGGGCGCGCCGGGCGCCGGCGCGGCGCTCAGTCCGAGCGCTTCAAATTCGCTGCGCGCAATCGCCATCCAAGGGTTCTGGTCGATCGCCTGCCATGCCGCTAGCGCGATCCGGCCGCCGGGCTTCAACACTCGCCGGGCTTCACGGAGCGCGGCCTCTGGGTCAACGACGAGCATGTACCCCCAGCGGCTGAGCACGGCGTCGAAGCTCGCGGCGTCGGCGTCGAGCCATTCGGCTTCCATCCGTACGACGGTCACCTGCGTCAGCCCAAACTGCTCGGCGCGCCTTGCGGCGCCCTCAACCATCGCCTCGGCGCCGTCGCTGATCACGACCTCACCGCCTGAGCCGACTATCTGAGCCGCCTTGAAGCCAACGTCGCCGAGACCGGCTGCAACTTCGAGCACGCGGTCACCGCGACCGAGCTCAGCTGCCTTAACGAGCCAGTCGGCGAGCGGCGCTCCGGCGGCGCTGACCGTCGCTGCACGCTGCTCCCAACCGGGCGCGGCAGCCTCCCAGCGATCGCGCTGCTGTCCACGTAGTTCGGTTGGATCGGTCACGGCAGAGAGCCTAGAGCTCGCTCCGTCGTAGCTTGCCGGCGCCGTCGCGACCAAGCCGATCGCGGAATTCAATCCGCTTGGGGCGCTCGTGTGGAGCGAGCTCTGGCCGGCAGAACTCGATCAGCTGTTCAGCGCTCACCGCTTGACCGTCCTTGGCCACGACGATCGCGGTAACAAGCTCCCCCCACTCGGCGTCGAGCCGGCCAACGACGGCAACGTCGGCAACCGCCGGATGTGCGGCGACCACAGCCTCCACCAGTTCAGGAGCGACGTTCTCGCCGCCGCTAATTATCAGGTCCGAGCTACGGCCGATGATCTCGAGCTCACCGCCGGGTCCCCAGCGGCCGAGGTCGCCGCTGCTGAGCTGCGGCC
>CAJBXY010000140.1 GCA_903959665.1 uncultured Solirubrobacterales bacterium
AGCAGCCCCAGCCCGATCAGCCGCATCACGCGCATCTTGACGACGTAATTGCCCCCAGCTGGCCGAAACGGCGCTGCCCCGAGTAGCTCTTGCCCGCGGAGAGGGAATCATGTTCCTCATTTCAGCTCCTCACTTGAGCTTCTAGTTCGATGCGGCAAGCCGCACCGTTGCGCCTACCTAATCAATACCACGTTGCGGGCCAACCGCAACCTTGTGTGCGCTGACTCACTCCTGCGCCGAGCGCTACGTGCCGCCGTTATCCCAGGTCGGCGTAGTAGCCGACTGGCGAAGTGAAGAGGTCGTGGGCGACCGCCCAGGCGACTAGCTCGGAGCGTGAGCTAATCCCTAACTCCTCATAGATCTCGAGCCGGTGACCCTCGATCGTTCGTGCCGACATGTTCAGCTGCTCGCCGATCTCGCCGCTGGTGTAGCCATGGGCCACTCCGCAGAGAATCTCAAGGTCTTGATCAGGCAGGGCCGATCGATCCTTCTCGGCCGCGCGATCGATGATCTTCTTGACAACGTCGCCGGAGACTTCGCCGTGGCCTTCGGCGACAAGCTTGATTGCGCGCAGGAAAGCCTCGCCGCTGCTGCCGAGCGCGATCGACCCATCCGCGCCGGCGGCCACGCCTTCTGCAATTGCGGCGACGTCGTCCCCCGTGAGGCTCATCAGCAGCGTCTTGCTTTGCGGTGAGCTGCCTCTTACCGCTCTCACAATTGCCACCTGGGTGTGGAGGTCGGCGCCAAAGCTGGGGTTCGGCCCGATCACGACAACATCAGGACGGTGGCCCAACGCTTTGCCGCCTGCCTCTTCAGCGTCGATCGCTTCGGCGACTACTTCTAGGCCAGGTTCGCTTTCGATCAAGAGCTTCGTTCCTGCGCGCGCTACGCCCATCCCACAAACGACCATCACGCTGATCGGTCGGTCGCGCTCAGCCACCTCAGCTAGTTGATCTTTCGCGATAGGGGAAGCCTAACCGCTCCGGCAAGATCGGTGTTAAGCCGCAATGGTCTATCCCCGCTGGTTTTCGCAGATGTGAGCTACTTCGACCGTACTTTCTACCCTGCCAAACTGCGAAAAATGGCGTAGCGTCTAGCTCCTAATCTGCATCAGGGGAGCCGCAACGATGAAACCGATCACAGTCCTACTGGTACACGAACAGGCGATACTTCGAGCCGCACTCACGGCACTGCTGGTCGAGCACGCTGACATTGCTGTCGTCGCCGCGCCCGCACCCGGCGACGACACTATAAGCGCCTGCCGCGGTCATCAACCTGACGTCATTCTCTTGGCAACCGCACTACCGATTGGCGTTGACGCGATCAAGCTGCGCATCGAACAGATTCGCGACGCCTCTCCAGACTCGGCGATCCTGATCCTGACGGCATCGCCGTCCGCAACCGTGGCTCGGGCAGCGCTAAGCGCTGGCGCGGTCGGTTACCTGTTGGAGTCTGAGCTGCCGGCCGAATTGCCCGTTGCGATCCGCCGCGTCGCCGCAGGCCACCTCTGGGTCAGCGCGGCGGTGACGATGGGCATCGCCACGCTCAACCGCGATGTGAGAGAAGACCAACTGACCAGCCGCCAAGAAGTGATCATTCGCTCGATCGCATGGGGGCACACCAGCAAGGAGATCGCGGTTGAGATGAGCCTCTCGCGCCGCACAATCGAGGCGAGCCGAGCCGACATCCTTACCAAGCTTGATCTCACCTCGCGAGCCGGAATAGTTAAGTTCGCTGTAGACAGCGGGCTCTTCGATCAGGCCGACGGAATGCGCGTTCCGCCGCCCGCGCTAGCTTGAGCGAAGGTGATGGAGACGGTGGGAATCGAACCCACGTCCGCGGTCGCGTAAGAGGTGATGTCTACGAGCGTATCCGGCGCTCTAATCTCACTTCGCGCTCGCCTCGCCGGCGGGGTTGCGTGAAGCCAGTCCTCTAAAAATTTCCCCAGTTTGGCGAGAACGATCCTCCCTAGGTAAGCCGGCGTTTGATCCGGAAATCCCGACGGCCGGCAGGCCGGGCTCCGAACCTCACAGCGCTAGCGGTGTGCTAGGCGGCGAGGGCGTACTCGTGAGAGTCCGCACATATGGTTTTCCCGGTGATTTACGAGGCCTCCGGGAACCTCGGCTCGCAACCACCCCCACGATCCGACCACGTCGAAGCCTGTCGTCCCCTAGGGATGTACTAACTGACTCGAGATTCTAGCGCCGCGCCCTCGAGCGCGCCCGCGACAACGTGAGGGATGGCCCACACGACTTGGCGCGCGAACCGTCGGATCGCCGAAGCGTTTGCTGGATCCCAATCGATAGCAGTAGAAAGTACGCAAACTATGCCGTTTCCGGCTCGTAGTGTGCGGGGGTGCCGTCGCCTGACGATAACGACTTTCCCAGCGATGTCGAGACCATTCGGTTGATGCTCGCCGACGGCCCCGAGCTGACGCGAAGCGCGCTAGCTGCGTTACTCGGAGCCAATCAGCGGATTGAGATCGTCGCCGCTAGTTCAGGCCGCGACGACGCGCTCCGCGCAGCCGCCGGTCACAAGCCTGACGCGATCCTCTACCACCCAGACTCGGCCGACAAGCCGCAGGCGACAGCCGAGGCCATCTCTGCTCTGACTGAAGCCAGCGGTGGAGCGAGGCTGATCGTCCTCGCCGATACAGTCGACAGCGAAAGAGCGCGCGCCGCGCTGCGAGAGGGGGTGGCCGGCTACATACTTCAGAGCGATGACCCAGATGAATTAATCCGCGCGATCATCAAAGCTACGGTCACAAGCCCTCGGATTAGCCCTGCTGTGACGTTGGCAATTGCCGTTAGCGATCGTGATGACGGGCCCTCTTGGCTCTCGCAGCGCGAGCAACAGATTGTCCGGCTGATTGCTTTTGGGCACACGAACGCAGAGGTCGCGAGCGAACTGCACCTTTCGGTCAGGACGGTCGAATCTCACCGCTCTCGAATCTTGAGCAAACTCGATCTGAAGACGCGCGCCGAACTGGTGCTCTACGCGATCGATAGCGGGATCTTCGACCCGTCGCAGCCCCCGAAAACTGACTAGTTTCAGTTACTTACGTGACTGACGACACAGTCAGGCGCCGCGAAAAGGAGTAGCGTTTAGGTGCCATGACTGCACTTGAACTAGCACGTACCCAATTCGCGACGACGACGATTTTTCACTTCATCTTCGTCCCGCTTTCAATCGGCCTCGCCTTTTACGTCGCCGTCTGCCAAACGCTCCACTACCGAACCGGCAAGGAGATCTACGCGCGCCAAGTTCGTTTCTGGGGCAAGCTGATGCTGCTGTCGTTCGCCGTCGGCGTCGTCACCGGAATCATCCAAGAGTTCCAGTTCGGGATGAACTGGTCCGAGTACTCGCGGTTCGTGGGCGACATCTTCGGGGCTCCCCTGGCAATGGAAGCGCTGATCGCCTTCTTCCTCGAGTCAACCTTCCTTGGCTTCTGGATCTTCGCCAAGGGGCGCGTTTCGCCAAAGATCCATTTGGTTTCGATCTGGCTGGTGTCGGTTGGCTCCGCGCTCTCCGCCTTCTTCATCATCGCCGCCAACTCTTGGATGCAGCATCCGGTTGGCTACAAAATGGTTGACGGCAAACCGCAGCTCGACAGCATTCTCGCCGTCGTCACCAACAACACGGCGATCTGGGCCTACATCCACGTGCTCGCAGCGGCCGCCATTACGGTCTCTCTGGTAGTGATCGGCGTTGCCGGCTACCACCTGCGCCGCGGCCATCAGACGCAGAGCTTCACCAGCGCGATCAAGGTCGCGCTGCCGATCCTCGTCGTCGGCGTTGTGCTCTCGTTCGTTGCCGGCGACTCGCTGGCAAGGCTGCTTGTCACTCAGCAGCCGATGAAGATGTCGGCCGCGGAGGCGCTCTTTGAGACCGAAGCGCCAGCCGCGTTCTCGATCTTTGCGACCGGTGATTTCACGCGCGACCCCGGTCACACAAATCGAAACTTGAAGATTCCGCACGCCCTGTCGATGCTGGCAACGCTCTCTTGGAGCGGCAAGGTTGAGGGGATCAACCAGCTTGAAGCGAAGGACATCGCGCGCTACGGCCCCGGTGAATATGTCCCCTACGTGGCCGTGATCTACTGGTCGTTCAGAGTGATGGTCTACCTCTTCGGAGCGATGGCGCTGTTTGCGCTGATCGGCCTAGTGCTCTGGAAACAGGGGAAGCTCGAAAGCAGCCGGCGCTTCCAGCTTGCTGCAATCTGGATGGGCGTGACCCCGTTTGCCGTCAACACCGCCGGCTGGGTGATGACCGAGGTCGGCCGCCAGCCATGGATTGTTCAAGGGCTGTTACAGACGCAGAACGCCGAGTCACCGCTCGTCAGCACCGCGCAGGTAGCGGCAACGTTGATCGGCTTCACGGCTCTCTTTGCGCTGCTCGGCGGCATCGCGCTCTGGCTCTTCCTTCGCTACGCCCGCGCCGGTGACGCTGTAACGGCGCCCGATGGCGGCCCGAACATTGGCAAGGGTGACGATGAAACCCCCGACCTGACGCTCGCCTACTAGGAGGATTGAATAATGGAAACCGTTGACTACAGCTTCCTGCAGGCGCTCTGGTTCGTGCTGATCGCCGTTCTTTGGATCGGCTTCTTCGTGCTCGAGGGCTTTGACTTCGGTGTTGGCATGTTGATCCGCGCCGTCGGCCGCGACAACGCTGACAGGCGCGCGATCATGCACACAATCGGGCCGATGTGGGACGGCAACGAGGTTTGGCTGATTACCGCTGGTGGCGCGATGTTCGCCGCCTTTCCCTACTGGTACGCAACGCTCTTCTCGGGCTTCTACCTAGCGCTCTTTCTCGTCCTCGTCGCGCTGATTATTCGCGGCGTCTCATTTGAATTCTGGGGCAAGAATGACAATCCGCGTTGGCGTGCAGGCTGGGAATGGGCGATGGCAATTTCATCGTTCTTGGCGGCGCTGCTGTTTGGCGTGGCTTGGGCGAACATTCTTCGCGGTGTGCCGATCAACGGTGATCAGAACTTCACCGGCGACCTCTTCACGCTGCTGAACCCCTACGGCCTACTTGGCGGCGTGGCAACGGTGCTGCTGTTCATCTCGCACGGGTCGATCTTCCTCAACCTGCGCACCGGCGGCGAGCTGCCGGAGCGGGCGCGGGCGATCTCGCGCTACGCATCGCCGGCGGCCGCAATCGTCGGGGTAGCGTTCCTGGTTTGGACCGTGATCATCGTCGGTGGTGGCGCAACGATCGCCGTCGCGATCATCGCTGGCATCGCTGCAATCCTGCTCGGCACGGCAGCGGTTTCGATGCTCGCTCGCCGCCCCGGGCTCGCCTTTGGGATGAGCGTCGGGGCGATCGCGACCTTCTTCGCGACCTTCTTCGTCGGCCTCTTCCCGGCCGTGATGCCATCATCGACCAGCCCGGCCTTTGACCTCACGATCGCCAACACATCATCGTCGTCAATGACGCTCACTGTCATGACGATCGTGACGGTTGTAATGTTGCCGATTGTGCTCGGTTACACAGCTTGGACATATTGGGTCTTCCGCCAGCGCGTGTCGCCGGAAGGGTTCGACCCGAACACCAAGAACCCGATCGATCTGATGCGCGGTTCGGGACCGACCGAGGAATCCGGCCCCACATCAGCCACTAGCGGCTGATCTGCCATTGGCGACCCGCGCCCAGAGCGCTCCGCGCGGAGTTGACCGCAGGCTTTTTCGCTCGACCCGTTCGGCGCGCGTGCCGCTCGTCGGCGCCGTCGTGCTGGGCGTTGCGACATCGCTGCTGGTAGTCGCGCAGGCGGTGCTGCTGGGGCGCGTGATCGCCGGTGCCTTCCCCGGTGGCCAAGACCTCGGTGAGGTCAGCGGCGAGCTTTGGATACTGGTCGCCGTCGTTGGGGCGCGTGCGCTCTGCGCCTTTGGTTTTGAAACCTCAGGCCGGCTCGGTGCGCGCCGCGTCGTTGGCGAGCTACGCGCAAGCTTGACCGCAAAGATGCTCGAAACGCGGCCCGCCGGGCTACGCGGCCAGCGGGCCGGCGAGCTGGTCACCAACGCCGTCCAGGGGCTCAGCTCGCTTGAGGCTTACTTCGCTCGCTACCTACCGCAGCTGGTGCTGGCTGTCGTCGTCCCGGTTGTGATTCTGATCTACGTCTTTCCACGCGACTTTGCGGCCGGCACAATTCTGCTCGTAACGCTGCCGATCATTCCGCTCTTCATGATCCTGATCGGCCTGGCGGCGCGAACCGCTACAGAGCGCCGCTGGCGCACACTCTCGCTGTTGAGCGCGCACTTCCTCGATGCCGTCAAGGGTTTGCAGACGCTGAAGGCCAACGACCGCGCTCAGCGACAGGTCGAGACGCTGCGCGAAACCGGCGAGCAGTACCGCAAGCAGACGATGGTGACGCTGCGGATCGCCTTCCTCTCATCGCTCGTTCTGGAGCTCGCGGCGATGATGGGTACGGCGCTGGTGGCGGCGGCGGTAGCAATCCAACTGATCAACGGCGGGCTTGAGTTTTCCACCGCGCTTGCGGTGCTGCTGTTGGCGCCGGAGCTTTACCTGCCGGTCCGAATGGTTGGCCAGCAGTTCCACGCCAGCACCGACGGCCTTACAGCCGCCAACGAGTGCTTTGAGGTACTTGACACGCCTACCGCTGTGAGCGTCCCTGCGGCGCCGCTGCCGTCCCCCGACCCACGAATCGGCCCCTTACTGCTCGAAAACGTGAGCTTCGCTTACGAGGGCCGTGGCGAGGCCGTGCTGGAGGCGATCGACCTGAAACTAAGCCCCGGCGAACAGTTGGCGTTGGTTGGACCCAGCGGCCAAGGCAAGAGTACCGTCGCTTCGCTGATCCTGCGGCTGCTTGACCCTCAATCTGGTCGGATCCTCTGCAACGGAGTAGACCTGCTCGAAGTCGACCCGAAAGAGTGGCGCCAGCATCTCGCTTGGGTGCCGCAGCGGCCGACGCTGTTCAGCGCCACGCTGGCCGAAAACATCCGTCTTGGCAGGCCCGAGGCCGACCAGTCAGCGCTGCTGGCAGCCTGCGCCGATGCCGGGCTCGAGCAGCTGATCGACTCAATGCCGCAAGGGCTTGAAACCAGGCTCGGAGAAGGGCAACGGACGCTCTCGGCCGGCGAGACGCAGCGCGTAGCGCTGGCGCGCGCCTTCTTGCGCGACGCGCCGCTGGTGATCCTCGACGAACCAACGGCGCACCTCGACGCCGAATCGTCGGCCGCGATCGGCGAGGCGATCGCGCGCCTGAGCCAGTCACGCAGCGTGCTGCTGATAGTTCACCGCCCAGCACTTGCGGCCGCGGCGGACCGCATTGTCACGCTGCGCGAAGGTCTCATCGTTGATCGGCAGGCGCAGCGATGAGCGCGGCTCCGGCGCCAGCGCCGAAGCTAGATCGCTGGGGCGCGCTGATCCGCGCTGCGCGGCTCGTTAGCCCGCGCCGCGGGCAGCTGATCCTCTCAATCGCGCTCGGCGCTGGGGCGATTCTCGCTGCGGTTGGGCTACTCGCTGTCGCTGGCGTACTTATCAGCAAGGCGGCTCTACGGCCGGAGATCCTGACGCTGACGATCTTCACCGTCGGCGTGCGCGCACTGGCGATCGCGCGGGCGCTGCTGCGCTACGGCGAGAGGCTCGTCTCGCATGACCTCGCCTTCCGTGTTCTCGCCGATCTGCGCGTGCGCTTCTTTGAGCGCCTGATCCCGCTAGTGCCGGAAGGGCTGCGCGGAATTCGCAGCGGCGACGTGCTGAGCCGCTTTGTCGGCGACGTCGACACGCTCCAAGACCTCTACCTGCGAGCACTTGGGCCGCCACTAATCGGCATTCTCGCGATCGCGCTGCTGGCCGGAGCGGTGGCGATCGTGCTTCCCGCTGGCGCGCTCGTGCTGGTGGTTGCAATGTTGATCGCTGGCCTGCTGCTGCCAGCGTTGGCAGCGCGCGCCGGCCGGCGCTCAGGGCTACGCGAGGCGCCGGCGCGGGCGCAGCTGAGCGCCGAATTGGTTGAGCTGGTCAGCGGCGCCGCCGAGCTGGCCGTCTACGGCCGCGAGCAGCAGTGGGCCGAGCGAATCGAAGCGGCCGACTCAAAGCTCGCTGCAACGGAGCGCCCGGGCGCTTGGATCAGCGGCGTCACCAGCGGCGCGGGCGTGGCGATCGGCGGCGCAGCGATGATCGCCGTTGCCGCGATCGGCGTTCAAGCAACGGCCGCCGGGCAACTCGACGGAGTGCTGTTGGCTGGGATCGTTTTTCTCACGATCGGCGCCTTTGAGGCGGTCGTCGGACTGCCCGACGCTGCTCAGAGGCTTACCGCCTGCGCGCAGGCCGCGGCGCGGCTGGAGGGCGTCACCGAAGCGCCGATCCCAGTGAGCGACCCGCCCGCCCCAATTCCAGTGCCGAGCGATGGCTCGCTCAGCTTCGAGGACGTCAGCGTCCGCTTTGAAGGGCGCGAGCAGGCGGCGCTGAGCTGCGTCAGCGCGGCGCTCGCCCCCGGCTCGCGGATTGCGCTGGTAGGTGCCAGCGGTGCCGGCAAGACGACGCTCGCGAGCTGCGCTGTTCGCTTTCTCGACCCCAGCAGTGGCCGCGTCACTTTAGGTGGCGTCGACATTCGTGAGCTAAGCCAAGACGCGCTGCGCAGCGCCGTCCGCCTGGTCAGCCAGGAGGCTTACCTGTTCACGACGACGATCGCGCAGAACGTGCGCCTTGCGGCGCCCGAGGCCAGCGACGATCAGATCACCGCCGCGCTCTCCCGCGCCGGCCTCGGCGCTTGGATCGCGTCACTTCCGGAGGGGATCGAAACATTGGTCGGCGAGGAAGGCACCGAAGTTTCCGGCGGCCAGCGAGGCCGGATCGCGCTGGCGCGCGGGCTTATCGCGCCGTCGCAGATCGTCATTCTCGACGAGCCAACAGCAAATCTCGACGCCGCCGGCGCGCGCGAGCTGCTCAGCGCAATCGGCTCCGAGCGCAGCGACCGCCGCGCAATGATGGTGATCACGCACACCGTTGATGGGCTCGAAGAGTTCGACGAAATAATCGTGCTTGAGGCCGGTGCGGTAGTGGAGCGCGGCACTTGGGGCGATCTGATCGCCGCTAAGGGCGCTCTGGCCAGGCTGTCGGCAGCGGCATAACTGGCTGCGGACGTAAAGCGACGCGGGCCGAGCCACTCTGGGACCCCTCGCTCCATCTCGTTCCCCATTGCTGGGTTCAGTTCCGGTGAGGGAGGCGCGATCTTACATCCCTGATCGTCGCTCTTTGCGGCTCGGACACCGCGTCTGAAATTCAAGATAGGGATCGCTCCAAACGGCGTCAAGAGCTTGGCCGCGATGATGCCGCTATTTAGGAGAAAAGAGCCTCGCCGAAGGCCAGCCGACAGCGATTTTCAGTTGCGCTTATGCTCGCCCGATGAGCGATACGGCCGTAGATGACGTCACCTGGCAGCTTGAAGATCTAGTCGATGGAGGCGGCCCAGCCGAGTGCGACGAGCTGCTCGCCGACGCCGACCGCCGCGCCGCCGCGCTCGCGCAAAGCCACGCCGGCAAGGTCGATCAGCTCGACGGCCCGGGCCTGGCGCTGGCGGTAGCCGAGCTGGCGATCATCAGCGACCTCGTCGG
>CAJBXY010000141.1 GCA_903959665.1 uncultured Solirubrobacterales bacterium
ATCGAAGCCGAGCAGGCCGAGCAGATGCGCGTTCAGGAGGCTGAACGGCTCGCGGCGGAAGCTGCAGCCGTTGAACTCGCAGCCGCACAGCCCCCGGAGGCGCCAGCCGCAGCCGAGGCGGAACCGGCCGCCGAAGAGCCGACGGCTGAAGCGGAAACAGAGAAGCAAGAGCCGGCGGCTGAAGCCGAAGAGCCGACGGCCGAAGCCACCACAACCGAGGATGCCAAGTGAGCGACGTAAAAGCGGCAGACGTGGCGGCACTGCGCAAAGCGACAGGCGCCGGAATGATGGATTGCAAGCAGGCCCTCACCGAAGCCGACGGCGACGCCACACGGGCGACGGAGATCCTGCGCGTCAAAATGGGCAACAAACTCGGCAAGCTCGCCGATCGCGAAGCCGCGGAAGGCACGGTCCAGTCGTACATTCACGCGACCGGCACGGTCGGAGTGCTGGTAGAGGTCAACTGCAACACCGACTTCGTCGCCCGCAACGACGAGTTCGTCGCCTTCGCCAGGGAGATCGCGATGCACATCGCAGCATCGCCGACCACCCGTTTTGTCAGCGACGATCAGGTTCCAGCCGATGAGAGAGAAGCTGAAGAGCGCGTCTTTGCCGAGCAGGCCGCGGACAAGCCCGAGAAGGTGCGCCCGAAGGTCGTTGAGGGGATGCTCGACAAGTGGCTCGACGAGATCGTCCTGATGCGCCAAAAGCACGTCAACGCCGACCGTTACGAAGGCAAGACGATCGAGCAGCTGCGCGAAGAGCTTTCAGCGAAAACCGGCGAGAACGTCGTTGTCTCGCGATTCGAGCGTTACGCCGTAGGGGAGTAGCCTTCGGTCATGGCCGACGAGGCGGTATTCCGGCGGGTCCTGATCAAACTCTCCGGAGAGTCACTGATGGGCGATCTCGATTTCGGGACCGACCCGAACCGCGTAAACGCCGTCGCCAAGCAGATCAAGGTGGTTCACGACCGCGGGATCGAGGTTTCGATTGTCGTTGGCGCCGGCAACATTTACCGCGGGATGAGCGGGGCGGCTGAAGGAATGGATCGCGCCACAGCCGACTACATGGGAATGCTTGCCACGCTGCTCAATGCACTGCCGCTGCAAGACGCGCTCGAGCGCGTCGGGGTACATACGCGAGTGCAGTCGGCGATCGCCGTAGCCGAGGTGGCCGAGCCGTACATCCGCCGTCGCGCGATGCGGCACCTGGAAAAGGGCCGCGTAGTGATCTTCGCTGGCGGCACCGGCAATCCGTTCTTCACAACCGATACGGCGGCCGCGCTGCGCGCTACAGAGGTGCGAGCGGAAGCGATCTTGATGGCAAAGAACGGCGTTGACGGTGTCTACAGCGCCGACCCGAAGAGCGACCCGACGGCCGAGCTGATTCCCGAAATCACGCACATGGAGGCGATCCAGCGCGGCCTAAAGGTGATGGACGCCACTGCACTCACGCTCTGTATGGAGAACGGCCTACCGATTCACGTCTTTAATATGGACGACGAGCAGAACATCGACCGGATAGTCTGCGGAAGCGCTGTGGGAACCTTGGTGAAAACATGAGCGACCTAATCGACGAACTCCTCGCCGACGCAAGTGAGCGGATGGGCCTAACGGTCGAGAGCACGAACGCTGAGTTCGCGACGATTCGGACCGGGCGCGCCAGCCCGGCGCTACTTGACCGCGTGATGGTCGACTACTACGAGGTGCCAACGCCGCTCAAGCAGCTCGCGACGATCAACGCCCCCGAGGCGAGGCTGCTAACCGTTCAACCGTTCGACATCTCCTCGATCAAACTGATCGAGAAGGCGATAATCGATTCGGATATCGGGCTAACTCCGGGCAACGACGGCAAGCTGATCCGCCTCTCAATCCCTGAGCTCAACGAGGAGCGGCGCGCCGAACTGGTGAAGGTCGTCCGTTCGATCGCCGAAGAGGGCCGAATCGCGATCCGCAACGTGCGCCGCGATGTGATGGGCGACCTGCGCGAGCTGCGCGAAGCCGGCGACGCGGGCGCCGACGACGAGCACCGCGCCGAACAGGAGCTGCAGAAGCTGACCGACGCGAAGGTTGCCAGCCTTGACGCCCACCTCAAGGGAAAAGAAGCAGAGATCACCGAGGTCTGATGACCGTCCCCGCGGCGGCGGCGCGGTACGTCGCGATCATCACTGACGGGAACGGACGCTGGGCTGAAAAGCAGGGGTTGCCAACGCTCGAGGGCCATCGCGCCGGCGCCGACAACGTGAAGGCGCGGCTGCGCGATGCCGTTGAACTCGGGGTCAAGGAGCTAACCGTCTACTCGTTCTCGACCGAGAATTGGAGCCGTCCGGCGGCCGAGGTCGCCGGACTGATGGAGATGTTCGCCGAACGCATCACAAGCGAGACGCCGGAGTTGAGGCAAGAGGGTGTGCGGATGCGTTTCATCGGCCGCCGCGACCGGATCGGCGCGACGCTGCTTGAGCGCATTGAGTGGGCTGAGAGCGAGACAGCCGGGAACGATCTGCTGACACTCTTCATCGCCTTCGACTACGGTTCACGCGCCGAGATCGTTGACGCCGCGGCCCGCTACGACGGCGGCGGTGAAGACGCCTTCGCCGAACTTCTTTACGCCCCTGAGATGAACGATCCCGACCTGCTCATTCGGACCGGGGGGGACGTGCGCGTTTCAAATTACCTGCTCTGGCAATGCGCCTACTCAGAGCTCGTCTTTCGAGACGAAATGTGGCCCGATTTCGATCGCCGAGCCTTCGTTGAGTCGCTTGAGCTTTTCGCCACCCGCGAGCGCCGCTTTGGGGGTCGTTGATGAACGAGGAGAATCCGACTACACAACGCACTCGGCCACGAGCGATGCGCTGGCTCGAAGTCCGCAACGGCGGCTCCGACCTGACCGCCAGGGTCGCGACAGCTGTGCCGCTGGCGCTGCTGGCAATCGCGCTGGTCGCAATCGGCGGCTGGGTCTTCGGTATCGGCGTCTTCATCCTCGGCGTGATCGCGCTACGCGAACTCTTTTCGATGTTTGAGCGCCTATCGCCACCAATTTTGGCCGGCTTCGTCGGGCTACTACTGCTGCTTGTCGCTGCTGAAACGGGTGGGCCGCCGCGCGTGCTGATGGCACTCGTCGCCTCGCTCGCTGTCGTCTTCCTAATCAGCATCAGCGACCATCAAGCGACGAGCTTGCCGGGGCTGGCAATCGTGATGCTGGGCCTGATCTGGATCGGCCTCGCTTTTGCTCACGCGATCATGCTGCGCGAGCTGATCCACGGTTCAGCGATCGTCTTCATCGTCTTGATTGCCACATTCATCACCGATACCGGCGCCTACTTCGGTGGCCGCGCCTTCGGGCGCCGTGCGCTCGCAGCACGGCTCTCTCCAGCCAAGACGATTGAAGGGCTTCTGATCGGGATCGTCGCCGGCACCGCCGCAGCATGGTTTGCCGGTCTCTACTTCGATTGGCTCAGTGGAGTAGACGCGCTGATCCTCGGCTTCGCCGTTGCGCTCGTCGCGCCGCTCGGCGACCTCTTTGAGAGCTACGTCAAGCGTGAGGCCGATGTAAAGGACTCTGGGACGATCTTCGGTGCCCACGGCGGTGTGCTCGACCGGCTCGACGCCGTCTGCTTTTCAATTGTCGCTGGCTACTACGTCTGGACTGCGCTGCTGTAGCGCCCTCTCCGATGCGCAAACTTGTAATTCTCGGCTCCACCGGATCGATCGGCACTCAGGCGCTTGAGCTTGTCGCAGGCGCCGACGATCTCGAACTCGTCGCACTCTCCGCCGATCGACGCTGGGAGCAGCTGATCGCCCAAGCCGACGAGCACCGCGTTCGCCGCGTGCTGATAGCCGATCCAGAAAGCGCGGAGAAGGCTCGCGCGGCCTGGGATGGCGAGGTCTTGAACGGCCCGGAGGCGCTGGCGGAGCTGATCCTTGGAGCCGAACCGGATTTGGTGCTCAACGCAATCGTCGGCTCCGCAGGGCTGGCGGCAACCGTGATCACGCTCAGCGAAGGAGTAGACCTCGCGCTCGCCAACAAAGAGTCTTTGGTTGTAGGCGGGGATCTGGTGATCGAACTTGCCGCCGCTACCGGCGCGCGCCTGATTCCGGTCGATTCAGAGCACTCCGCGCTCGATCAACTGATCGCAAGCGAGAGCGGGCAGATGCCGGGGACGGTTGAGCGACTAACGCTGACCGCATCGGGTGGCCCGTTCCGCGGGCGCAGCCGTAGCGAGCTAGCCAGCGTGACTGTCGAAGAGGCGCTCAATCACCCAACCTGGCAGATGGGTGGGAAGATCTCAATCGACTCAGCGACGCTGATGAACAAGGGCCTTGAAGTGATCGAAGCCCACCAACTCTTCGGCACCGCCTACGACCAACTTGAGGTCGTGATTCACCCACAGTCGATCATCCACTCGATGATCTCGCTGGCCGACGGCTCATCGTTAGCGCATCTGGGTTACCCCGACATGAAGGTTCCGATCGCCTACGCTCTCCACTATCCGCGGCGCGTGAAGCTGGCGCTTGAACCGTTAGATCTCGCGCAGCTCGGCTCTCTGACCTTCGAAGCGGTCGACGAAGAAGCCTTTCCCTGCCTCGGACTGGCGCTCGCCGCCGGCCGCGAGGGTGGCACGGCGCCGTGCGTCCTGAACGCTGCCAATGAGGTAGCGGTCGCTGCCTTCTTGGATCACCGCTGCAGCTTTCTGCAGATCTCCGAGCTGATCGCGGCAACTCTCGACGACGCCCGGATTGAGCAGACTTACTCGTTCGACACGCTGATCGCGGCCGACCGCGCGGCCCGCCAGGCCACTAGCGAGCACCTAGCAGCGCTGGCCTAGCTTGCGGCTCCTACACTCGTAGGGATGAGTTATCTGCTCGCCTTCCTTGGCTTCTCGGCGCTCGTGATGCTTCACGAACTCGGGCACTTCTGGGCTGCAAAGCGGGTCGGAATGCGCGTCGAGCGTTTCTCGCTTTTCTTCCCACCGCACATCTGGAAGACGACGAAGGGCGAGACTGAATACTGCATCGGCCTGATTCCGCTGGGCGGCTACGTACGGATCATGGGGATGAACCCGAACGAGGAGATTGCGCCGGAGCTTCAAGATCGTTCGTATTCGCGAATGGCCGTGAATAAGCGGATTTTCGTCATCGCGGCCGGCCCATTGATGAATGTCCTCGTCGCCTTCGTGATCTTCTTCGGGCTTTTCCTCGTGGTTGGGCTGAGCACACCGTCGAGCCGAATCGACCAAACCGAAGCCGGTTCGCCCGCTGCAGCGGCACTCAAGCCAGGCGACCGGCTGATCTCCGTTGATGGCAAGAAAGGAGACGTCGCGGTGCTTGGCGCTGCAATCTCGAAGCACCGCTGCGCAGGAGCGCAGGTCGAAGGTTGCGCGGCTGCGACGCCGGTGCGCGTCGTCATTGAGCGAGCCGGAGAGACCGAGACGCTGCTGCTGACGCCACGCTATGACGCCGCGGCGAAGAAGACGCGGCTCGGCTTTAACTTCGCGATCGATCAGGAAACGCTCGGTCCAATTGAGGCGGCATCTCGCAGCGCAACTGAGATGTGGCGCGTGACGACACTTACGATGAGCGCGCTCTCGCGGCTGGTTTATGACACTCAGGCGCGGAAGGAGATCTCCGGCGTCGTCGGCAGCTACGAGGTGACGCGCCAGTCGTTTGAGTTCGATCTAGCCCAGGCCTTGAGCGTGCTCGCGATCATCTCTCTCTCCCTGGCCCTGATCAATCTCTTCCCGTTTCTGCCGCTCGACGGCGGCCATATTTTCTGGGCCTTGGCTGAGAAATTCCGCGGCAGGCCGATCGCGTACTCGGTGATGGAACGGGCCAGCGCCGTCGGCTTCGTGCTCGTGTTGATTCTTTTTGCCGTCGGCCTAACGAACGACATCTCGAGGCTTCAGGGCGAGGGCTTCGGGCTGCGCTGATCACGAACGCTCCTCCAAATCGGTAGGTTTTCTTAACCAATCGAGCGGAGGGGCGCGATGACGACGGAGCGAGTTGAGTACGCAGCGATGGAGGCGCCGACCCTGGCGGCAGCTTTGCGGATTACGGCCGCCGAGAACGCCGATGAAACATGGGTAAAGAATCGTGACGGTTCGGTTGTGATCACTTGGGGTGAGGGGCTCGAACGCGCCGACCGCATCGCCGGCGGGTTGCGCGGGCTTGGCATCACAAAGGGCGACACGGTCGCGCTGATGCTGGTCAACCGCCCGGAGTTTCACATTCTCGACTTCGGAGCGATGATCGCTGGAGCGACACCGTTTTCGATCTATCAGACGTACAGCGCCGAACAGATCGACTACCTGCTCGAGGATTCAGCCAGCAAGTTGATCGTCACCGAGCCGACCTATCTCGAGACGGTCCAAGAGGCGTGCTCAAAGCTCGATAGCCCGCCTCAGATCGTCCTCGTTGACGGCCCGGCCGGCGGCGTCGACGGCACAATCAGCCTTGCTGAGCTCGAGCAGGCCGACCCAAGCTTCGACGGCGCCGCGGCGAGCGAGCAGATCGGGCCTGACGACATCTTGACTTTGATTTACACGAGCGGCACGACCGGTCCACCAAAAGGCGTTCAACTGACGCACAACAACCTGATGTGGATGGTTCGCGGCACCTCCGACATCGTCAACTTCCCACGCCGCTCGCGCGTAATCAGCTGGCTTCCATCGGCGCACATCGCAGAGCGCGCAGCGCACCACTACATCCCTGCCGTGATGGGCTTTGAGATCACCTCAGTGCCCGATCACAAGCTCGTGATGGAGGTGCTGCCCGAAGTTCGCCCAAACTGGTTCTTCGCTGTGCCGCGGATCTGGGAGAAGCTGCGCGGCGGCCTTCAAGGGATGGTTGCCGGCCAGCCAGATGAGCAGCGCGAGCCGCTAGAGGCAGCCTTGAAGGCGGCGATTGAGAAGGTCCGTCTTGAGCAGTCAGGGGAAGAGGTTCCCGCCGAACTGGCGGCCACCGTCGCTGCAGCCGACGAGAAATACTTTGCCGCTCTGCGGGCGATGCTGGGGCTCGATCAAGTAGTGACAATCAACGTTGGCGCGGCGCCAACACCGGTCGAGGTGCTCGAATTCTTTCACGCGATCGGGCTGCCGCTTGCCGAGCTTTGGGGTATGTCGGAAACCTGCGGTGGTGGCACGGTTAATCCGCCGGACAAGGTCCGCATTGGCACGGTCGGCCCAGCGGTGCCTGGCGTTGAACTGAAGCTGGCCGAGGACGGCGAAGTGATGATTCGCGGCGAGCTGGTGATGCTCGGCTATCGCAACATGGCAGGAGAGACGGCGGCGACGATCGACGCCGACGGTTGGCTCGCCACCGGTGACATTGGCCAGTTCGACGACCAGATGTACCTGAAGATCGTCGACCGCAAAAAGGAGCTGATCATCAACGCGGCGGGGAAGAACATGTCTCCAGCCAACATTGAGGCGCAGATCAAGACCGCCTCACCGCTGATAGATCAGGTTTGCTGCATCGGCGATGCGCGCCCTTACAACACGGCGCTGATCTCACTCGACGCCGACTTCGCGCCGCAGTGGGCTGCGAAGCAAGGGTTGGAGGACGCGTCGATCTCCTCGCTGGCAGAGAACCCGGCGCTGCTCGAGCTCGTTCAAGCAGCCGTCGACGAAGGCAACACGCACCTCGCGCGCGTTGAGCAGATAAAGAAGTTCACGCTGCTGCCGACGGCCTGGGAGCCCGGCGGCGACGAACTGACGCCAACGATGAAGCTTAAGCGCAAGCCGATCGCAGAAAAGTATGCCGACGAGATCGAAGCGCTTTACGCGCCGGCTACGTAAGAGCGCGTTAAATCGCTTGGCGAGCTGACGCCCAGAAGCGCAAGCGAGATCTGAAGTTCGCGGGCAAGCAGCTCGAGGACCCGTGCGGCGCCTGCATCTCCGGCGACGGTTAATCCCCACAGGGTCGGCCGCCCAACGAGGACGGCGCTCGCGCCGAGCGCGATTGCGACGCAGACGTCACTGCCACGCCGAATTCCACCGTCGACGAGCACCTCGACGCGGCCGCCAACCGCGTCGACGACCTCCGCGAGCAGCTCGGCTGTCGGAGCCACGTTGTCGAGCTGGCGGCCGCCGTGGTTGGAGACGACAATCCCAGCGACACCGTGATCGCAAGCTAAGCGCGCGTCCTCGCCGCATTGAATGCCTTTCACGAGCACCGGCAGGGGCGCGCGCTCGATGAACTCTTCGAGCTTCGCCCACGTGAGTGTTGGGTCGACCATCGAGAAGAACTCCTCGACCGTCAGCCCAGCCGAGCGGCCTAGCGCAGCTGTCACGCCAGGCATGTCGATCTCGTCCGGAACAACAAAGCCGCTGCGCGGATCTCGTTCGCGGATGCCAGCGTAGGGGGCGTCAACGGTCACCACGATCGCTGTAGCGCCAGCTACGACGGCTTGCTCCACGAGCGCGTCGCTGACCGAACGATCGCGGCAGAGATAGAGCTGCAGCCAGCGGCGCGCGCCCGGAGCGGCAGCGGCGATCTCGGCCAAGCTGGAGCTTGCGAGCGTGGAGCAAACCATCAGCGTGCCTGCAGCGCTTGCCGCGCGCGCCATCGCGAGTTCACCATCTTCATGAGCCATCTTCTGCAGCGCCGTCGGTGCGACGAGGATCGGCATCGAGAGCTGCTCGCCGAGCACCGTTGCCGTTGTCGACACGTCGCCGACGTCAACGCAGACGCGCGGGCGCAAACGGAACTTGCTCCAAGCTGCGACGTTTGCTCGTAGCGTGTTCTCATCGCCGGCGCCACCGTTGAAGTACCCGGCCGGGCCGGCGTCAAGGATCTGCTCGGCCAGACGTTCGTAGTCGGAGAGGTTGATCGGCTGAGGCGAGCTGCTCATCAGAGCGGTAAGAGTATCCCGTGACCTGCCGGTTAGCCTGCCTTCGTACACTCTCTAGGTGGCTTCAGAGCGACAGATCAACGTTGGGGGCGTCCTAATCGGCGGTGGCGCGCCCGTTGCCGTGCAAACGATGACGAAGACCGAGACCGCCAACGTTGAAGCGACGCTGGCGCAGATTCTGCGCTGCGCCGATGCCGGCGCCGATCTAATCCGCTGCGCCGTCCCACGCGAAGCCGATGCCGAGGCGTTGAAAACGCTCGTCGCACAGTCGCCGATTCCGATCATCGCTGACATCCACTTCAACCACACGCTGGCGCTCAAGGCGATCGCAAACGGCGCCGCCTGCGTGCGTCTGAACCCCGGCAACATCGGCGGACCAGAGAAGGTCGCCGAGGTGGTCGCAGCCGCTTCAGCTGCGGGCGTGCCGCTACGGATTGGAGTCAACTCCGGTTCGCTGCCCAAACACTTGATGGAGCTCGAGTTCAGCGACCCGGTCGAGGCCTTGGTGACGGCCGCAACCGAGTTTGTCGAATTGATGGAGAGGCTCGAGTTCACCGACTTCAAGATCTCGATGAAGTCGACGAGCGTGCCAAACACAATCGCCTCGAACCGAAGGCTTTCGGAGCGGATTGCCTACCCAATCCATCTCGGCGTAACCGAGGCCGGCACGCGCTGGACAGGTTCGCTGAAGTCGGCCGTCGGGCTTGGCACGCTGCTGGCCGACAACATCGGTGACACGATCCGCATCTCACTCTCAACCTTTCATGCCGAAGAGGAGGTGAAGGTTGCCTGGGAGATTCTCAAGGCGCTGAAGCTCCGTGAACGAGGCCCGGTGCTGATCGCTTGCCCAACCTGCGGCCGGCTTCAGTTCGACATGGATTCGGTCGTGATCGAGATTGAGGAGCGGCTCGCGGCCTATCCCGATGCGATCGAAGTGTCGGTGCTCGGCTGCGCCGTCAACGGCATCGGCGAAGCGCGCCACGCGGACTTTGGAATAACAGGCGCTAAGGACGCGGGCATGATCTTCTCGAAAGGCGAGCCGCTGAAGAAGGTGCCGACCGACCGACTGGTCGACGAGCTTTTCGCTGAGATCGATCGCTATTACGACAGCGGTAAGACGGTCGTCCGTGATGAAGTCGCCGCCGCCGAAGCTGCGCAGTGGCTTGCCGAGAATGAGGACGCTGAAGCGATGACGCCTGAGCGCCTAGCGGCGATGGAAGCACAGGCGAGCGAGCAGGCGGGCGGGGGAGACGACGTCCTTGAAGCGGCTGGCGTCACGGTTAAGAAGCCGATCGATGAAGACGCCTCGCCTTCCGCCGGTCGCCGTTTTACGCGCAGCTGATCAGCGCTTAGCGCGGCCGAAGCGAGATCGAGTCGGAGTAGCGCCGCGCTTTGGCGCTCGCTGATGCGGCCCACGAGTAGCGGAACCGCGCAGTCGTTGCGAGCGGCAGCCGCGCCCGGAAGTAGCCTTGCGCGTCGGTCTCGACCTGCGCCACTTGGCGGTAGCGGTTGCTGCCGATACGTCGCTCAATTGCGACCGTGTGTGCGCCGCCGGGGCGAACCTGACCCCAGAGGCTTGCCGCGCGGCTTCCAACCAGCGAGGTTGCCCAGAACGGGTTTGGGAAGGCAGCCGCTGCAGGCTTGGCAACGCCGTCGAAGCCATAGAGGCCGCTCTGGCCGCCGGCGTAGGCGTCAACCCCTTGACCTACGTCGCGTACCGGCTGGTCACGCCAAAGGTATTGACCTAGAAGCTTCACGCGCGGCTGCCCGTAAACAATCTTTGCCCCCTCTTGCAGCCACCGGCTCTGGTTCGAAAGCGAGATGCCGCTGAATACGTCGGGAGGATTGGTCTGGTAGCCCCACTCGCTGTAGTAAAGGTCGATCGGTGCGCTGGCCTGCGTTGCGTTAATGATCCCGCCGCTCAGCTGAATTGCGTCGAGCACACGAGTAAGCCGCGACGTGTCGTTGATCCCAGCCTCGGCGGTGTTGCGAAGGTGCTTGCTCGGGGCAGCGGCGCGCTGGTCGGGGTGGTAGGCGATGCCACTGACCTCAGGGGCCTCGAACTGATCGCAACTTGGCGAGCTGCGATCGGCGAGTCCATCGGCGTCAACGCAGCCAAAGGCGCGCAGCCAAGCGACCGGCGTTACAGGGTCATCGAAATCTTCCGGCGCGCTGCGCCCGCGCGCTGCCAGAGCGCCGGCAAAGACCTCGGCGCCACCGTCGGCCGCGCGGATCGACGCCGCGGCGACGCTGAAGAGGCCGCGATAGATCTGCGGTGAGCGCGGCGAGCAGGCGCCCTTCGCGCAGTAGAACTGTGGACGCAGGTTGGCGGCGTCATTGGGTTCGTACCAAACGATGTAGCGGGCAACCTGTGTTCGGTAGCGCAGCGCGACTGCCTTGGCGAATGCGGCGAACATAACTGGATCCGGGCGGTACCGCGCGCTGCCCCGCTCGGGGTCGGTGCTGGTCCAGAGCGGGCCGGGCCCGGTGACCGTCAGCAGCGGCTCAAGCTTGCTTGTTCGCAGCAGCTTGATTACGCGGTCGAGGTTGGTCCAGTTGTAGAGCGGTGAGGATGGATCGGCTCCGTCGAAGCCGGCTGGCGGCGCCTTCGAATCCTTCTCTGGCGCGATCTCACGCCAGTCGGCAGTGACCGAGGCCAAGTCGACGCCGGCGGCTCTCCATCGCGGTGCGAGCGCTTCGAGCAGTCCCGCAGTCGGACCGGTCGCAACAGGGTCTGAAATCCCTACCATCGCCCGCTCCTTCAACGCAGCCGAAGCGTTGCTGGCAACGACCAGGCAGAGCGCAAACGCGGCGAACAGAACGGCCAGGGCATAGCGGCTCGCAGCGCCTGCCTCTGTTCTAGCCAGCCTCATTACTTGCGGCGCGGCGCGACCGTCCGTATCTCGGAGCTGATTGCCGGGCTTCCATAGAGGAACCGGAACGAGCGCTTGCCGCTGACCGTGGCTTTGACCGAGAAGTAACCGTCGGCATTTGGCGAAACGGTCTTCAGAGTCTTAAATGAGGCGGAGTTGCCGGATCGAATTTGGACGGTTACGTCTTCGAGCGTGCTGGCTCCCGCCTTCGCGGCAACCCCGTCGCTCGCTCGAACCTGGCCCCAAACCGTCGCGCTCTTTGAACCCTTCGGCAGATCTACCCAGAATGGGTGCGGGAAACTCTTCCCGGATGGCTTGATGCGGCCGTCGGCGTAATACATCCCCGACTGCCAGGCCCAGCTCTTAGCCTGCGTGTACGGCTCGTCCTGCCAGAGGTAGAAGGCGAGCAGCTTGACGCGCGGGTTCTTCCACATCATGTAAGCGACCTGCTGGTAGTACTCATCCTGTTTCGTCGGCGAGAGCCCCTGGAGCTTGTCGGGCGGGTTTGTCTGAACGCCGTATTCGTCGATGAACACGTCGAGCCGCTTGCTCTTCTGGGCCGCACCGCTGGCCGTTCCGTTGAGAACGCGCCCGGCCGATTGGAGCCGGTCGAAAAGCCCTGTCAGCGTTGACATGTTGGCCGTCGTGATCGCGTCGCCAGGGTCGCGCTGGGTCGGCGAGAGCAGGACCGTGTGGGGGTGGTGCGAGATACCGTCGGCCAGCAGCGGCTTGTAGCTCTTGCAGCCCGGGCTGGTTCTGTCGACGGCGTAGTTTGTCTTGACGCAGGCCATCGCCTTGAAGAACGCGCTAGGGCCGGGAGACGAGGCGGTCGGCGAGACGCCGGGGCGGCCGTGCGGCGCGAGCGCGCCGATCCAGACCGACGCGGCCGGATCGGCCGCCTTGACGTTGGTGTAGGCGCTGCGGTAGAGCTCACGGTAGATCGCAGCTCCGGAAAGCGTGCAGCTCTTCGCCGACTTTGATGTACAGCTGTACTGCGGCGTGATGTACTGCCAAAGGTTTGGCTCGTTCATCGGCAGGTAGCTTTCGATCCGGCCCTTGTAGCGAGTCGCGATCGCGAAGATGAAGTCGCCAAGCGCTTTTGGATCGGGCTTGTAGGTCTTGCTGCGCCTTGACGGCACCAGCGACGCCCAGTACGGGTTGGGGGCCGCGATCAGGATTGAGACGTCGATCTCGTTGGCCTCGAGCGCTGCAACGGCACGATCGACGTCGCCCCAAACGTACCCGGGGCTGTTTGGGTCGCGCGGGTTGAAGCCGGCCGGCTTCTTCGTGCTCGTCGCATTCGGCGCGATCCGCGTCCAAACGAGCGTCAGTCGTGCTTGATCGACGCCGTTCTGCTTCCAGAGCGCGGCGGTCGGAGCCGTCGTGCCGGGCGTGCGCTGCATCAAGCCGTCGTCGTCGATTCCTACCTGCAGCGACGAGCTGGCACTAGCCGGAGCGGCGAAAACGAGTGCGAGTAGGCCGAGCAACGCAGCCGTTGTGAGCCGTCTGTTCATAGATACATCTAAGCAGCCGGAGCGGCCAAAAGCGCCGGTTCGGACACCGTAAAACTACTGATTAGCGCGGCTTTACTGTGCGCACAGAGGATGTGACCACGCCGTAACCGTCGCTGTCGTAATAGAAGCGGAAGGCCGTTTTGCTCTTCACAACCGTTTGGAAGCTGAAGTAGCCGGCGCGGTTTGTCCTCACCGTGCGCAGCGCTGCGTACCGCGCGCGGCCGACCGACCTCGACTGCACCTTCACCGTGACCGGCCCGCCCGGGCGGACCTGACCCCAGACGGTTGCCTTCCGTGAGCGCCTCGGCAGGTCAACCCAGAACGGGTTTGCGAATGCCGCTGCCGATGGCTTCGCCTCTCCATCCTCGAAGTAGAGGCCCGACTGCCAGGAGCCGGCCGTGATGCTGAGCTTGTCGAGCGGCTCGTCCTGCCAGAGGTACTGCGAGAAGAGCTTGACGCGCGAGTTGCGCCACATCATGAATGCGGCCTCTTGTAGATAGTCGCTCTGTTTGACTAGCGATACTCCGGACCAAGCGTCGGGCGGATTGGTCTGAATGCCGAACTCATCGATCTGAATGTCGAGCGGCCTGCGCGCGGCCTCGGCGCCGCTGACCGACCCGTTGAGCAGCCCACCGCGCGCCTGGATCTTGTCAAGCGTCGTCGTCAGGCGCGGGATCGTGCCAATCGTGACGCTGTCGGCGACGCCATTTGACTGCGTTGGAGCGTGCCAAGAGCTGTGCGGGTGGTGTGCGACAGCATCGAAGCTGAGCGCCTTGAAGCTTCGACAATCGGTGCTCGATCGGTCTCGCGCGAAGTTCTCTTTGACACAGCCAAGACGGCGGAGGAAGAGCAGCGGCCCTAGCGACGATTTTGCGCCCTGCCGCGTCGCGGTTCCAAGCGGCGCGAGTGAACCGCCCCAGACCTGCGCTCGCGGCGTTAGCGCTTTGATCTCGCTGTGGCCAGCGCGGAACAGCTCACGGTAGATTGCCGGGCTTACCGCGCGACAGCTGGCTTCAGTCGTGCCCGTACAAGACCATTGCGGCGTTAGCCACTGCCAAAGGTTCGGTTCGTTAATCAGCGCGTAGCTGGCGACCTGCGTGCCGTAACGCGAGGCCACGGCGTGAACGAAATCACCGAACTCGGCCGGGTCGGGGCGGTAGGTCGGCTCGCGGCGGGAGGGAACCTTCGAGGCCCAGATCGGCGCCGGCGTCGTTACCGAAAACTCGATGCTTATCGAGTGCGCCTTCAGCGCAGCCACCGCAGCGTCAACCGAAGCCCAGTCATAACCGGCGCTTTGATCGTCTCGCGGATCGAAGCCGGTTGGCTTCTTCACGCTCGAGGCGGCCGGCGCGATCAGACCCCAGACAAGCGTCACGCGGCTCTGCCGGACGCCGCGCTGCTGCCAGGTGGCGGCGGTGCTGGCGGCGCGGCCCGGCAGGCGCTGCATCAGCCTGTCGTCTGCGACGCCGACCTTCATCAACGCACCGGCGCTCGCTGAGCTGATCAGCGCCAGCGAAGCGATCGCTGCAGCGACCGCGGCAAAAATGATCCGCGTCATTCACCTATAAGAGCAGCCCGGCCGCCGTTGGCGCGTAGGTTCTCGTTCAGGCGGCGGCGTAGCGAGCGGCCACGACCGACCAATCAACCGTGTTCCACCAAGCCTTCAGATAGTCAGGGCGACGGTTTTGGTAGTTCAAGTAGTAGGCGTGCTCCCAAACATCGTTGCCGAGGAGCGGTGTCTTGCCGTCGGTTAGCGGCGAGTCCTGATTGGCAGTGCTGACGACCGCTACGCCGTCGCCATCGGCAACCAGCCAAGCCCAGCCGGAACCAAACTGACCTACGCCAGCGGCCTCGAAAGCCTCCTTGAAGGCGTCAAACGAACCGAAGGCGTCATCGATTGCTGCGGCAAGGTCGCCGTCGGGGGCGCCGCCGCCGTTGGGGCTCATCGACTCCCAGAAGAGCGTGTGGTTGAGGTGGCCGCCGCCGTTGTTGCGGACCGGCCCTTGGATATCGGCTGGCAGCGAAGCGAGGCCGGCGATCAGCTCTTCGATCGAGGAGTTCGCTGCCTCGGTTCCTTCGACAGCGGCGTTGAGCTTGTCGACGTAAGCCTGGTGGTGCTTGTCGTGATGAATCTCCATTGTCGTCTGATCGATCTGCGGTTCAAGAGCGTCATATGCGTAAGGAAGTGCTGGAACTTCGAAAGCCATCGTCTAACTCCTCGGTCGTCGGATCTTCGGGCAAGCCTAACTTAGCGCGCTCAAGGAGTTAGGCTTGCCGCGCGATGCGGATGTCACAACTCCTATTACCGACCGAGCGCGAGGCGCCAGCCGACGCGCAGGCGCTCTCGCACGTCCTCGGCGTCCGCGCAGGCCTGATTCGCCAGCTTGGGGCCGGGCTTTGGACCTGGCTCCCGGCCGGCTGGCGCGTCCACCAGAAGGTTGAGGCGATCATTCGCGAGGAAATGAACGCGATCGGCGGCCAAGAGCTGCTGATGCCGCTGATCCAGCCGCGCGAGCTTTGGAAGAAGACCGGGCGTGATCAGATCGATGAACTTTTCTCGCTCAACGACCGCAAGGGTGCCGAGCTGGTGTTGGCGATGACTCACGAAGAGGCGGTCACCTTTCACGTCTCGCAGCTGGTCCGTTCCTACCGCGATCTGCCGTTGATCCTCTATCACCTTCAGCTCAAGGGCAGGGACGAACCGCGGCCGCGCGCTGGCGTCCTACGAACACGCGAGTTCATCATGAAGGATTCATATTCGTTCGATCGCGACGAGGCCGGCCTTGACGTCAGTTACGCGAAGCACATTGAGGCCTACGACCGAATCTTCGACCGCAGCGGCCTTGAGTGGTACCGCGTCGAATCCGATGTCGGCGTGATGGGAGGAAGTGGCGCCCACGAATACATGGCTCCGTGCCCGGCCGGCGAGAACGAGGTGGCGCTGGCGCCAGGCTACGCGGCAAACGTTGAGGTCGCCAGCGCAGCTCCGAGCGCGGCGGAAGTTCAGGCAGCCGGCGCGCCGGTGAGCGAGGTAGCCACTCCCGGGGCGAAGACGATCGAACAGGTTTCCGCCGCGCTTGAGCTCGATCCAAGCGCGCTGCTGAAGGCCTTCCCGGTTGTAACCGACGACGGACGCACGATCGTCGCCGTCGTCCGCGGCGACCATCGCGTTAACGAGTTCAAGCTGCGATCGGTATTGGGCTGTGACTTTAGGCCGGCTACCGACGAGGAGATCATTGAGCAGATTGGGCCGCCCGGCTTCATCGGTCCTGTTGGCACCGAGCTGCCCGTTCTACTCGACGACGCGGTCGCCGGCCAAGACGGGGGATGGGTCACTGGAGCCAACAAGGCCGACCTCCACCTTGTCGCCGTCGAACCAGGGCGCGACTTCCAGTTCGAAGCTGTCGATATCCGCTCAGTCGAGGCTGGCGACCTAGTAAATGGTGAGCCGATTCGGCTCGAGGCAGCGATCGAAGTTGGCAACATCTTCAAACTTGGAACGCGCTACTCGGAGCCGCTTGGAGCGAGCTTCCTCGATGAGGATGGTGCCGAGCGGCCAATCGTGATGGGCTCTTATGGAATCGGGCCAGCGCGGATCGCTGCCGCCGCGATTGAACAGAACGCCGACGAGAACGGGATTGCTTGGCCGAAGGCGATCGCCCCATGGGAGATTGAGCTAGTAGCGCTAGGCAAGGCCGAGAGCCCAGAGCTGGCGGCCGCCGAAAAGCTCTACGGCGAACTCCGCGAGCTAGGGGCGGATGTTCTCTTTGACGACCGCCCCGCAGGCCCAGGAGAGAAGTTCAAGGATGCTGAGCTGCTTGGCTGCCCGCTGCGGATCACGCTAGGGAAGCGCTCGCTCGAAAGCGGAATGCTTGAGGTTGGGGGGCGGCGAGGAATGGTTGAGCTTGAGCCAATCGCGCTCGGAGACGGCGCCGCTGCAGCGATCCTCGAAGCGCTAACCCAGCTGCCGTGAGCAAAGATCAGCAAGAGCGCGCGCCGCTTACCTTTCGCCGCTTCGCAGGCCTTGACCGTTCCGGACCGCCGCCGCCCGAGACGCTTCCCGACGCGCCGCTGCGACCGTTCACGATTCCGAACGCAATTGGCCTCGTACGACTGATCCTGATTCCGGTCTTCGTTGTGATCTGCTGGAACGCAGGCGGCGCTTCACTTACCGCTGCGGCGATCTACGCCGTCGTCGCCTGGGGCGACTATGCCGACGGAATCGCAGCCCGCGTCACAGGCCAATACAGCCGCCTTGGCGCGATGCTCGACCCGGTCATCGACCGCGTGCTGGTGATCGCCGGCGTCGTCGTCTGCTGGCGCTTTGAGCTGGTGCCGATACCGCTGCTCGCGGCGCTGATCGCGCGTGAGCTGCTGATGCTGATCGGTGGCAGCATTGCGTTGCGCCGTGGCGTGCGGCTGGAGATCAACTGGTGGGGCCGATGGGGCGTCTGGCCTGCAATGGGTGGGCTTTTCTTGGCGATCTGCGGCGCAAGGCTGGCGGCGACGATAATGCTCGCGATCGGGCTCGTCTTACTCGTCATCGCGACAGTTGAGTACTACCGTTCGGCGCGTCTTCAGCTCGCTCAGCGCACGGGCTCAACCTAAGGTTGACCGTAGGGCTAGCGCTGGTATGCTCGCGCCGATGCTGCATTGTCCCGAATGCGCCTTCGCGAACGCCGAAGGAGCAAAATACTGCCAGAAGTGCGGCGCCTTTCTCGGCGAGCCAGGCGAAGAGGACCGTGAGTCGACGGCCAGCTATCGGATCGATCAGGCCAGCGGTGAACTGGTGCCCGTCGACCTAGATGATCTGCTCGCCGAAGAGGGCGCGCTGCTGGTTGTCCGTGGCGGCGGCGGCCGGGCCGGTGAGAGCTTCGCGCTCGACGCCGAGCGGCTGACAGTTGGCCGCGGCCCGGACAGCGACATCTTCCTTGACGACGTAACAGTTTCACGCGACCACGCTCTGCTTGTGCGCCGTCATGATCAATGGTTTCTTGACGATCTCGGCTCGCTCAACGGCACCTATGTCAACCGCCGCAGGATCGACACGCAGCAGCTCGAGGACGCCGACGAGCTTCAGATCGGTAAGTACAAACTGACCTTCCTCTCGCGCTGATCGATGCCCTCTACTCGCAAAGCGCAGCAGAAGATCGCCAGCTCGCCGGCCCGCCCTGAGCCGCGTCGCAGCAAGCCGATGACGATCGGCGCGGTCTGCAAGTCGCTCTCGCGCGAGTTCCCTGAGATCTCGATCTCGAAGATTCGCTACCTCGAAAATCAGCGCCTCGTTGAACCCCGCCGCACGCCGGGCGGTTACCGCCTCTACTCGGCCGACGATGTCGCCCGCCTGCGGACGATTCTGCGGCTCCAGCGAGATGAATTCTTGCCGCTCCGAGTGATCCGTCAGGAGCTCGCTATCGGCCGCGCAGACGGCGGCGGCGAAGCGCTGGTCGCCCCGGGGGCTACGCGGCCGACGACGAGGCGGATGCCGCCGGTGGTAGAGACAACGGCGGGGCCACTACGAACGCTCGATGAGCTGCTCGAAGTTACAGGGGCGCAGGTTGAACTGGTTCGCGAGCTGGAGTCGTTCGGCATTATCAGCGGCGCCGTTAGTGGCTCCCCAGGCTATGACGACAACCAGTGCGAGATTGTTCGCGCCGCCGTCGAGCTGGCCCGCTACGGCGTTGGCGCTCGCAATCTGCGCGTCTTCAAAACCTCGGCCGACCGCGAGTCGGCACTGCTCCAGCAGCTGCTGGCCCCAGCGCTCCGTTCGCGGAGCGCAGAGCGCCGCCATGAGGCCACTGAGGCGCTTGAAGACCTGGCCGCGGTGACCACCCATCTCAAGCACCTGCTGTTGATTGGCGACCTCCGTGCGATGCTCTAGTGAGCGGCGCCGGCGCAGCTCCCCAGCAGCGATGATCGCCCACCGCTAGTGGCCTGCGTGACCGGCACAATCACTCTCGCCGCGACGCCGGCCGTCGTCTGGGCTCAGGTGACCGACCCGCGGCAGCTTTCGCGTTGGTGGCCGCGAGTCGTTCGTGTAGAGATCGACGGCGGTGACGCCTTCACCGAGGTGCTAACGACTGAAAAGGGGCGCGACGTCCGTGCCGACTTCGTGATTGCCGAAAGCGACGCACCACATCGCTGGCGATTCGTTCAGGAGCTCGAAGAGACGCCATTTGCCGCCGTCCTGCGCGAGTCGCAGACGACCGTTGAGCTTCAACCACGTGGTGACGCGGCGACCGAGCTTCTGCTGAGCTTGGAGCGCAAGCCGCGCGGCCTTGGCCGCTTCGGAGGGCCGATGATGAAGCGCGCCGCCAAACAGCAGTTAAGGCAAGCGCTACTTCGATTGGGGGAGATTCATGGCACCGTCAACTGAGATGCGCTTTTCCGGGTGGGGCGTTGACGCCGACGCCGGCGAGCTTTCCGACCACGTAATCGAATGGCTTGAGCGCCGCTTTGCGGCGAAGCTTCCCCAGCGCGTAGGGCCACCTCCGGCGGCCGACCTGCGGCTCAGTAAGAGTCAGATTTCGAAGCGGGCGCTGCAGAAGCTGGCCGCGCGCGTCGGCGCAATGAACGTACGAACCGACCACCTCACGCGACTTACTCATTGCGCCGGGAAGGGTTACCCCGACCTGCTGGCGATGCGCTC
>CAJBXY010000142.1 GCA_903959665.1 uncultured Solirubrobacterales bacterium
CTCGCTTTCGGCGTGACCTTGGTCGTGCTCAACAAGTTCGCCTTCCCGGCGATCCGTGACGCGCTCGACAAGCGCGTCAAGATGATCGATGACTCGATCGAAGACGCCAAGAAGGCGCGTGAGGAATCCGACGCGCTGCTCGCTGAGTACCGCGAGCGGCTCAAGGATGCGCGCGTTCAGGCCGATGAGATCGTCGCCCGCGCACGCAAGGCTGCCGAGACGCACGAGCATGATTCGAGCGAGGAGGCGCGCGCCAAGCGGGCCGAGATGCTCGAACAGACTCGCCGCGACATCGACGCCGAGACGCGCCGCGCGATCGAGGAGATTCGCGCCGAGGTTGCCGGTTTGACTGTGCTGGCGACCGAGAAGGTGACCGGTCGCGTGCTGACCGACGCCGATCAGCAGCGGCTCGTTGACGAGGCGCTCGGTGAGCTTGACTTTTCCGCGATCAGCGGCGAACGGCGGAACTAGCCCAGATGGAAGCGATCGCCCAGGTCTACTCGCGCTCCCTCTTTGAGGTCGCGAGCGAGCAGGATCACCTTGAGCTCGTGCGCGAGCAGCTCGGTCAGCTTGCTGACGCGCTGGCCGAGAATGAAGAGCTGAAGCTGTTCTGCTTCTCGCCTTACTTCTCGACCGAGGAGAAGAAGGCTGGGCTGATGAAGGCGATCGATGGCGCCGACCCGGCGGTTGAAAACTTCCTGATGCTGCTGACTGAGAATCAGCGGCTGCCGGTGATCTTCCGCGTTCGCGAAGAGTACGACCGACTCTGCGACGAGGCGGAGGATCTACTGGCCGTAACCGTCACCAGCGCGGTGACGCTCGATCCGGCGGTTGTTAGCCGGATCGGTGATCAGATCGGCCGCCAGACCGGCCGCAAGATCGAACTTGCAGAAGAGGTAGACCCAGCAATCATCGGCGGCTTCATCGTCCGCGCCGGCGACTCAATTCTTGACGCATCGATCCGTAACCGACTAGAGCAGCTTCGAACAGAGGTCGCGCGCGCTTAGATGCGCGGCGAATCCCAAGGAGAAGATAAGAAAACCATGCAGATCAAGCCCGACGAGATCACAAGCATCCTCAAGTCCCGCATTGAAGGCCTAGAAGCCGGCGGAGCTGAGCTAACCGAGGTCGGCACAGTGCTGTCGATCGGCGACGGAATCGCCCGCATCCACGGGCTCGAGAACTGCCAGTCGCTGGAGATGCTCGAGCTTCCCCATGGCGTTACAGGGCTCGCACTAAACCTTGAATCCGACAACGTCGGCGCCGTCCTCTTCGGCAACTGGACCGAGATCGTCGAAGGCGACATCGTCAAGCGCACCGGTCGCCTGCTTGAGGTTCCGGTCGGAGACGAGCTGCTTGGCCGGATTGTTGATCCGCTGGGGCGGCCGCTCGACGGCAAGGGCGCGCTAAACACGACCGAGACTCGCCTCGCTGAGTTCAAGGCCCCGGGCGTTGTTCAGCGCCAGCCGGTCACCGAGCCGATGCAGACCGGCCTCAAGGCGATCGACTCGATGATTCCGATCGGCCGCGGCCAGCGCGAGCTGATCATCGGCGACCGCCAGACCGGCAAGACCTCGATCGCGATTGACACGATCATCAACAACAAGGACAGCGAACTGGTCTTCGTTTACGTCGCGATCGGCCAGCGGATGGCGACCGTCGTTCAGCTAGCTGAGACGCTCGCCGAGGCAGGTGCTTTGGAGCGCACGATCATCGTTGCCGCGGCCGCCGATGAGTCGGCGCCAATGAAGTACCTCGCTCCTTACGCCGGCTGCGCGATGGGCGAGTACTTCCTCTACAAGGGCGGCCACGTCGTCGCCGTTTATGACGACCTCACCAAGCACGCCTTCGCTTACCGTCAGATGTCGCTGCTGCTGCGCCGCCCGCCGGGCCGCGAGGCGTACCCAGGCGACGTCTTCTACCTCCACAGCCGCCTCTTGGAGCGTTCGGTCAAGCTCAATGACGAGCTCGGCGGCGGTTCGCTGACGGCTCTGCCGATCATTGAGACGCAGGCCGGCGACGTTTCGGCCTACATCCCAACGAACGTGATTTCGATCACCGACGGGCAGATCTTCCTTGAGCCGAAGCTCTTCAACTCCGGCGTGCGTCCAGCGATCAACGTCGGTATTTCGGTCTCACGCGTCGGTGGTAACGCGCAGATCGCGCCGATGAAGAAGATCGCCGGCCGCCTCAAGATCGAGCTCTCGCAGTTCCGCGACCTTGAGGCCTTCGCCCAGTTCGGCTCCGATCTGGACGCCGACACGCAGCGCACGCTGGCTCGTGGTGAGCGGCTCGTCGCAACGCTCAACCAAGCCGAGCGCGATCCGCTTCCGATCGAGATTCAGGTGGCGCAGATCTTCGCCGCAACGTCGGGCGCGCTCGACCGGATCACGGTTGAGCGAATTCCTGACTTCCTCGACGGGCTGACCCAGCGCGTTCGCGCCGAGGACACAGCGACGCTCGACAAGATCAAGGGCGGCGACTGGTCCGATGAGACGCAGGCCGCCTTGACGAAGATCGTCACCGGCTTCGCCGACGACTTCGGCTACGACCTTGACGAAGAGGGCCAGCCGATCATCGAGACCGGCGTTGGCGACACAACGCGCGGCGAAGAAGGCCTGCGCGCAATCGAGAAGGCTGAAACGGAGGCTGCGGCGACCGCGATCTAGCGCGCGCCGCAAGCTCAGCAAATGTCCCAGCGGGACGTAAAACAGCGGATTGAATCCGTTAAGAACATCCGCAAGATCACGAGCGCGATGCAGATGGTCGCGGCCGCAAGGCTGCGCCGCGCTGAGCAGCGGATCGCAGCGCTGCGCCCGTACGCAGGCGCGATCCGCAGGATGACGCGCCAAGCCGCTGCCGCTGCCGGCGGCGAGGTCGCTGGCAACCCAATTCTTCAAGAGCACGAGAAGCTTGAGACGGCCGCGATCCTGCTCGTTACCGGCGACCGTGGCCTGGCCGGCGCCTTCAACTCGCAGATCATCCGTGCCGGGCTGCTCGCAGCGGCCGATTACGAAGCCGAAGGCGTCAAGGTGCGCTTCTACGCCGTCGGCCGCCGTGGAGTTTCGTCACTGATCTTCCGCAAGCTCGATCCTGCCGGCCGTTACGTCGGCTTCACCGATCGCCCCGGCTACTCCGACGCGCGACACATCGCTGAGGAGCTGATGGCCGCTTACGTCGATGAAGAGGTCGATCGCGTTGAGATTTTCTACAACGGCTTTGTCTCAGCGCTAACGCAGGAGGTCCGCCGCGAGGTTCTGCTGCCGCTTCAGCAGGCAACCGTAGACGAGGAGATCGCGATCGCCGAAGAGGAGAGCGACGGCAGCGAGATTCATCACGCGCTGGTCGAGTACGAACCAGAGCCGGCCGAGATCCTTCAGCGCTTGATCCCCGATTACGTCGAAATATCGGTCTTCCGAGCGCTGCTCGAATCGACCGCTTCAGAGCACGGCGCCCGCATGACGGCGATGCGCAGCGCCTCCGAGAACGCCGCAGAGGTGATCGACGACCTCACGCTGGAGATGAACCGTGCCCGTCAAGCAGAGATCACGCAGGAAATTATGGAAGTCGTTGCCGGCGCTGAGTCGCTGACCTGATCACAATCAAATCAGAGGAACAAATGGAATCTGAAAGCAGCAACACAGGACGCATCGAAGAGGTCAAGGGAGTCGTTATTGAGGCTTCTTTCCCGGACTCGCTGCCCGAAATCAACCACGCGATTACCGTCCAGCTCGGCGGCGAGACACTGGTCTGCGAAGTGCAGCAGCAGCTCGGCGACGACCGCGTTCGCGCAGTCGCGATGGACACGACCGATGGCCTCGCCCGCGGCGTTGCCGTAACCGACACGCACGGGCCGATCACCGTCCCCGTCGGCGAACAGACGCTCGGCCGCATCTTCAACCTGCTCGGCGAGACGATCGACGGCGGCCCGGAAATCAAGGTCGACGAACGTCGCCCGATCCACCAGCCAGCCCCGGACGTTGAGGATCTAACGCCAACGACAGAGATGTTCGAAACCGGCATCAAGGTGATCGACCTGCTCGCGCCGTACGCCAAGGGCGGCAAGGTCGGCCTCTTCGGCGGAGCTGGAGTCGGCAAGACGGTTCTGATTCAGGAGCTGATCCACAACCTCGCCAAGGAGCACGGCGGCCTCTCCGCATTCTGCGGCGTCGGCGAGCGCTCACGCGAAGGAAACGACCTTTGGCTGGAGATGAAGGAGTCGGGCGTTATCGACAAGACGATGCTCGTCTTCGGTCAGATGAACGAGCCTCCGGGCGCTCGTATGCGCGTCGCGCTTTCGGGCCTGACGATGGCCGAGTACTTCCGCGATCAAGGCCAGGACGTGCTGCTCTTCATCGACAACATCTTCCGCTTCGTCCAGGCCGGTTCCGAGGTTTCGGCGCTGATGGGCCGGATGCCTTCCCAGGTCGGCTACCAGCCGACGCTGGAATCGGAGATGGGGCAGCTGCAGGAGCGGATCACCTCAACCCGCCAAGGTTCGGTCACCTCGGTGCAGGCAATTTACGTTCCTGCCGACGACCTCACCGACCCGGCGCCTGCCTCAGTATTCGCCCACCTCAACGCGACGACCGTGCTTTCACGTTCGATCTCGGAGAAGGGCATCTACCCGGCCGTCGATCCGCTCGACTCAACCTCGACGATCCTCAAGGCCGACGTTCTCGGCCAGGAGCACTACGACGTCGCGACCCGCGTCAAGGAGATCCTGCAGCGCTACAAGGAGCTTCAGGACATCATCGCGATCCTCGGAATCGACGAGCTCTCAGAAGAGGACAAGATCACCGTGCAGCGCGCGCGTAAGGTCGAGCGCTTCCTCTCGCAGCCGTTCAACGTTGCCGAGCAGTTCACCGGCACGCCAGGTGAATACGTGCCGGTCGCTGAGACGGTCCGCTCCTTCCGCGAGCTGATCGAAGGCGCTCACGACGACGTACCTGAGTCGGCCTTCCTGCTGAAGGGCACGATCGAACAGGTCGTCGAAGCCGCAGCTAAGGATCGCTAGCAGCGAGCATGGCCCGCGCTCCGTTCCAAGTTGAGGTGTTGACGCCCGAAGGGCCGATCTTCAGCGGCGAAGTTGAGATGGTTTCAACCCGCACCGAAGTCGGTTCGATCGGCATCCTTGCGCACCACACGCCGCTGCTGGGGATGCTCGCGCCGGCCGAGCTGAAGCTCTACATCTCGGAGAGCGAGATCATCAGCTTCGCTCAAGGCGAGGGGTACATCCAGGTTGCCGACAACCACGCGCTAGTGCTGGTTGAGGAGGCGATCAAGCCGGATCAGCTGGATCGCGATGACCTTCAGGCCCAGATCGACGCCGCTGAGGCGGCGATCGCCGAGGCTGAGCCTCACACGGCAGCACAGAAGAAGGCGCTGCGCGACCAGCGCCGCGCGAAGATCTTCTTCGGCATTCTCGAAGCCTAAAGCCGCTAGCTCAGTCGGCTTCGAGGCCGTAACTGGCGGCGGCAGCGGTCAGTTCGTCTAGGCCGAAGGCCTGCACCGGGCCGAGCGCGCCCGACGCGCTGACCTTGCCGGCAGCGACCTGCTCTGCTCCCCAAGCGAGAAAGGCGGCCGTCAGGTCGTAGCCGTTGGGTCCGTTTAAGCGGACCGAGCTGAGCTGTTTGCCGCCGCGGTCGTAGCTGACGGCGCAGATGATCGAGCGTGAGCTGGCGCGCGCCGCTGCGTCAGGGCCGCCGCTTGAGCCGGTCACAAACCGTGAGCTCAGCGCGCCGATCGCGCTGCGCACTCCGGGGATCTTAGTTACCGCGGCGCCGCCAGCGGAGAAGAGCTGCATCGGCTTTGTCATCGAACCAAACCAAGCGAGATAGACGCCGACATCCTCAAGTTTGGGGTCGATGTGGGGGAGGGCAAACTGTTCGCTGCCGCCGACCGAGACCCCGGTCGCGCTGTGACCGTTGCCGGTGTCGAAGGTGCGGATCTCTTTTGCGCCTCGCTCTGTAACTAGCCTGCCGCCGCGCCAAGCGAATGAAGGCTCCAAAGCAACTCCGGCCGCGCTGGCGCGCGTACCGCCGCTCATTCCGGAGGCCGAGCTGCCGCCCTGGTTGAGCCAGCTGTAGCCGATCTCAACTCGGCTTGCCTGATCACCAGCCTCACGCAGCGCCAGCGCGCCGGCGAGGTTGCCCGGCACGTAGTCGTAGCCCATTGCAGTGAGCAGCACCGTTCCTTCGGCGTGCGCGCGCGGCCCAGCCTGCTCGAAGACGCGGCGGATGAACGGCCCTTCGCCGGTTGAGTCGAGGTAGTGCGCGCCTGCGCTAAGCGCAGCGTCAAGCGCTGGCTGGCCGAAGCGCATGAATGGGCCGACGGTGCTGACCAGCACGTCGCCCTTGCCGACCAGTGCGCGGACGCTGGCTGGCTGCTCAACGTCGGCGACCGCCACCTCAAGGCCGCCGAGTTCGGCTGCCAGCCGCTCCAGCGGCTCGCGCCGGCGGCCGGCGAGCACCGGCGTCATGCCGCGAGCGGCCATCTCGCGGGCGGTTAGCTCGCCGGTGTAGCCGCTGGCGCCAAAGAGAACAATTCGTGAGCTCATAGGTGGGACTCTATCCTCACTAGCGATGGATGAACTCGCCTTGGCCGAACGGCTGATCGCCTATGACAGCTCGAAAGAGGAGGGGCTGCGCGCCGCCGCTGAGTTCGTCAACGGCTGGCTCCAAGCGCGCGACGTGCGCGTCACCAGCCGCGAGCACGAAGGGCTCCCGGTGATCATCGCCGACGCCGGCCCACTCGAAGGGCCGCTCGTTGTGCTGCACGGCCATCTCGATGTAGTTCCGGCCTTCGAGGAGCAGTTCGCGCCGAGGATCGAAGGCGACAGGCTGATCGGCCGCGGCGCCTACGACATGAAGGGAGCGCTTGCTGCATTGATCTGCGCTCTCCATGACGCCACGCTTCAGAACGAAGTGCGAGTGCGGCTGATCTGCGTTCCCGACGAGGAATCAGAGAACGTCGAGAACCGCTCCACGGCGGTGCTCGTCGGTGAGGGGATCGACGCCGACTTTGCGATCACCGGCGAACCGACCGATCTTCACATCGGCGTGCAGGCCAAGGGTGTGCTGGCGCTACGGCTCGAGGTCGTCGGTACGGCGGCACACGGTTCAACGCCTTGGCTTGGCGATAACGCGATCCTCAAAGCCAACGATCTCTACCGGCGGATCGAAACGCTGCCCTTCAGCCGCCAATCTTCAGACCTCTTCGATCGCCCCTCGATCAATCTCGCTCGGGTGACCGGCGGCGACGCCTTCAACAAGGTTCCCGACCGGTGCCTGATCGACGTTGACATCCGTTACCTGCCGGGGCAGGACCCGGATCAGATCATCGAACAGATCGAACGGCTCGACGATCTGAAGATCGTCCGTAAGTTCCATCGCGTGCCGGCGATCGTCTCGCGCCAAGACCCGTACGTGCTCGCGCTGCGGGCAGCGGTCAGCTCGGTTCGCACGGGAGAGGCGCTCTCGATCGGCCGCGACGGCGCATCCGACGCAATCTCGTTCCTTGAGGCCGGCATTCCAGCGGTCGAGTTTGGCCCTGCTGGCGGCGGTCATCACGGGCCAAACGAGTGGGTTTCGATCGCCTCGATGAAGTGCTACCGCCAAGCGCTGGCTGTATTCATCCGCGATCTGCCCAGTTATCTGGGCAAGCCCGGCGCGCCGCCGAAGCTGCGCGCCGTCGAAGGTTAGGTCGCGGCCAAGCGGCGGCTCCGGCGGGCGCGCTCGCTAGGCTGCTCTAGGAGTATCTGCCTGTGACAACCGATCCCAACAAGCCGCCCCGGCCCGGCCGTGGAGTGCTCACCAAGGGCGCCCTCGCCGGCCTTCTGATCGTTCTGCTGACGGCGACGACGGTCGCCTCAGCGGCGCTGCTGGAGGTCGATCAGCTGGTCAACATTGTCCGCGCCGAAGGGCAGTCAATTCCAGGCGTCAAGAACGCGCTCGACAACGTTGACGGCGGCGGCCCGCAGACGCTTCTGCTGATTGGTTCAGACCGTCGTTTCAGCGATCGCAAGCTGAAGGGAGCGGCCCGCTCCGACACGCTGATGTTGGTTCGGCTCGACCCAAACAAGGAAGCGACCGCGGTGCTGTCAATCCCGCGTGACCTCAAGGTCGACATCCCCGGTTATGGCAGCGACAAGATCAACGCCGCCTTCTCGATCGGCGGTCCAAAGCTAACGCTGGAGACCGTCCGCGACCTGCTTGGCGTTGAGATCAACCACATCGTCGAGGTCAACTTCGGCGGCTTCCAGCGCGCCGTAAACCGGCTCGGCTGCGTCTACGTTGACGTCGACCATCGCTACTACCACTCGAATGTCGGGCTGGCGCCAAGCGCCCAGTACGCGGAGATCGACATCAAGCCCGGCTACCAGAAGCTCTGCGGCCAGCAGTCGCTCGATCTTGTCCGCTTCCGCCACGCCGACTCTGACTTCGTTCGCTCGGCCCGCCAACAGGACTTCCTGCGCCAAGCGAAGGGCCAGTTCTCGCTCTCCTCGCTGCTCGGCGATCGCCAGGAGCTGGTGCGAATCTTCGCCCGCTACACGCGCACCGACGTCCGTTCCAACGACGCGATCCTTCAGCTACTGAAGCTCGGCTTCCTCTCATCGAAAAACCCGATCCGCGAGGTTCAGTTCCCGGCGACCGACGTCGCTGGCGGCAGCGACCTGACGATCTCCCCATCGGCTCTGCGGACCGCCGTTGACGAATTTGAGAGCACGCAGGCAAGTGGTGGAGCGGCCCAGACCGGCGACAAGAGCAAGAAGGGGCGCAAGGCGCGCAGCAAGCAGAAGAAGAAGCTTTCCGGCGCGCTGCCGGCCGGCGTCATTAGCGCCAAGGGCGAGGGTGAGGCGCAGGCGATCACGGCCGCTGCGAAGACTCCGATGCCGGTCTACTTCCCAGCCAACCGGCTAGCCAGCGGCGGCTACAGCTCCGGTGAGCCGGACTACCCCGCGACCCGCGCCTACAAGATCCGGGACCGCGCCAAGACCGCATTCTCGGCCTACCGGATCGTGCTTTCGACCGGCGAGGCCGGGCAGTATTACGGCGTGCAGGGCACAAGTTGGAGCGCGCCGCCGATCCTTGACACGCCTAGCGAGACGATGAAGATGCGCGGCCGCAGCTTCGAGCTCTTCTACGACGGAACGCGGCTGCGGCTGGTCGCGCTGCGCACTCCAAAGGGCGTCTACTGGGTTTCGAACACGCTTTCGTTGACGTTGACCAATCCACAGATGTTGGCGATCGCGCGTTCGCTGACGCCGCTTGGCAGCTAGCGCCCGTGCTTTTCAAACTGGCGCAGGTACCCTTCGCGGCTCGCTATGAGCAACTCTGAACGCGAAGCAATAGGAGTAATCGGGACCGGCTACGTCGGCCTCTGCACCGCCGTCGGCTTTGCCGAGCTCGGCAGTGAAGCGTGGTGCGTTGACATCGACGCCGAGAAGATCGCCGGGCTCAACCGCGGCGAAGTGCCAATTCACGAGCCTGGCCTTGCCGAGGCGATTGAACGCAACCGTGAGCGGCTCCACTTCTCGACCGACCTAGCCGAGGCGCTCGAGCACACGCGCCTGCTCTTCGTCGCCGTCGGCACGCCGCCAACCTACTCCGGTGACGCCGACCTCAGCGCCGTTCACGCCGTCGTTGAGGCGATGCCTGCCTCCGATCACCACGCATTGGTGATGAAGTCGACGGTGCCGGTCGGAACTGGCGAGGCGATTGAGCGGATCTTCGCTGAACAGGGCAAGGAAGGCTTCAGTTACGTCTCCTGCCCGGAGTTCCTCAAAGAGGGAACCGCGCTTGCCGACTTTCTCGACCCAGACCGCGTTGTGATCGGCGACGACGGTGGCTGGGCTGGAGACGCGGTCGCCGATCTTTACCGGCCACTTCTGAGCGCCGAGCACGGCGGCAAGGGGCGCAGTGAACTAGTCCGCACCGATGTTGCCAGCGCCGAGATGGTGAAGCTGGCGGCAAACGCCTTCCTCGCGACGAAGATCTCGTTCATCAACGAGATCGCCAACGTTTGCGAAGAGACCGGCGCCGACGTGACCGAGGTTGCGCGCGGGATGGGCCTAGACGAGCGAATC
>CAJBXY010000143.1 GCA_903959665.1 uncultured Solirubrobacterales bacterium
ACCAACGATCGACGCTGTGACGCCGTGGATCGCACAGGTGACGCCGTTCGTGTCGCCGTCTGAAATGGGCGGCGTCGCCGCCAACCTGCAGCCCTCGACCGAGAGTCTCGCCGAGCTGAGCGCAGCAACGATCCCAACGCTTACTCAAACGCTGAACTTCTCGCAGTGCGTCAGCAAGGTGCTGATTCCAACCGGCGACGTCGTCGTTCCCGACGGAGCGTTCACGACCGGCAAACCGAACTCGCAGGAGTTCTGGAGCGCGCTCGTCGGCTTCAACGGGGAGTCGCAAGCGTTTGACGGCAACGGTCAGATGATCGAGCTGCAGGCCGGCGGCGGCCCCAACCCCGTGACGATCACCGGCGGCAACATCAACGCTGGCGAACCGCTCTACGGCAACAGCATCGGCGCGCCGCAAGGAACTAAGCCGGCCTGGACTAGCGGCCAGAAGATCCCGTTCAAGCCGAACGAGCTTTGCTCGAAGCAGGCGCTGCCAGATATCGCCGGCACACCGACAGGGCCGGCGGACTGATCTGATGAGACGCGAAATCCTAAAACACACGCGCGACTTCATCGCCCTCGGCGTGATCGCACTGCTGGCGGTGCTGATCGGCGGCTACATCCTCTCCAACCAGCGCTTCTACCTGCCTGCTTGGGTGCCAATCGTTGGCAGCGACTTCGTCGACTACTACGCCCAGTTCTCGACCGCTCAGGCGGTCACGCCGGGGCAGGGGCAGACGGTGATTGTTGCCGGCGTGACGATCGGCGAGATCGGCGGCGTGACGCTCGAGAACGGCACCGCGATGGTCGAGATGAAGATCCGCGAGAAGTACGCGCACATCTACAAGGATGCAACTGCGCTGCTGCGGCCGAAGACCGGGCTCAACGACATGGTGATCGAGCTGAATCCAGGGTCATCGAGCTCCGGCGAGATCGCTCGCGGCGGCACATTGCCGGTTTCAAGGACGCTGCCAAACGTCAATCCCGATGAAATCCTCGCCGGCCTCGACGCCGACACGCGCGCCTACCTGCAACTGCTCGTCAACGGTGGCGGTGAAGCGCTCAACGGCAACTCGAAGGAGCTTTCAGCGACGCTAAAGCGCTTCGACCCGATCACCGTCTATCTGGCGCAGATCGGCAAGGAGATGGGGCGTCGCCAGGCCTACATCAAGCAAGGAATTCACAACTTCCGCCTCCTCACCGAAGAGCTCGGCGCACGTGACACGCAGCTCGCTCGCTGGGTCCGTTCGTCAAACGACGTCTTCGCCGTCTTCGCCTCCCAGCAGACCAACCTGCGCTCGACGCTGTCGCTCTTGCCGGGAGCGCTCGACGCAACCAACAAGGCGGTTCTTGACAGCGATGCGTTGACTAGTCAGATGGGGCCGGCGCTGAAGAAGCTGCAGCCGACCGCTGTCGGGACCGCTGCCTCGCTGAAGTCGCTGCAGCTCTTTGCCAAGGCGACGACACCTGTCTTTGAGGATCAGCTGCGCCCGTTCACAGCCGAAGCAGGCCCGACGGT
>CAJBXY010000144.1 GCA_903959665.1 uncultured Solirubrobacterales bacterium
ACGCGTGGCACTGCTGCTTGACGAAGGTTCATTCGCCGAGGAAGGGCTGCTTGCCAACTGGCAGGAGGATGGCCTTGGCGCCGACGGTGTTGTGACCGGCGTCGGCACCGTCGCCGGGCGGCCGGTCGCCGTGATGGCAAATGACCCAACCGTGAAGGCCGGCTCGAGGGGAGCGAAGACGGTCGAGAAGATCCTGCGAATTCAGGAGCGCGCCTTGGAGCGGCGGATTCCGATTGTCTACCTCGTCGACTCCGCCGGGGCGCGGATCACCGACCAAGTCAAGATGTTCCCCGGTCGCCGCGGCGCCGGGCGGATCTTCTTCAACCAAGTCGAGCTCTCCGGCGTTGTGCCGCAGGTCTGCGTGCTGTTCGGGCCGAGCGCCGCAGGTGGCGCTTACATTCCCGCCTTCTGCGACATCGTGATCATGCGCGACGGCAACGCGTCGATGTACCTCGGTTCGCCGCGGATGGCGGAGATGGTGATCGGTGAGCAGGTAACGCTTGAAGAGATGGGCGGCGCGAAGATGCATACCGGCGTCTCGGGCTGCGGCCACATCCTCGTCGCCGACGACGCCGAAGGAATCGCCGCCGCGCAGCGCCACCTCTCCTACCTCCCCACCTCCTGCGACGACCCGGCTCCGATCGAAGCCGCCGCGGGCGCCGCCGCCGCGCTCACGAACGCCGAGATTCCGGCCGATGAGAACCAGCAGTTCGACATCGGCCTTGTAATCGATGGCGTCGTTGACGAGGGCAGCTTCTTTGAGCTTCACGCTCGCTGGGCGAAGGAGCTGGTCGTCGGCTTTGCTCGCCTCAATGGCGAGCCGATCGGGATCGTCGCCAACCAGCCGAAGGTCAAGGGCGGCGTGCTGTTCGTTGATTCGGCCGACAAGGCGGCGCGCCACATCTCGCTCTGCGACGCGTTTGGCCTGCCGATCCTTTTCCTCGCCGATGTTCCCGGCTTCATGATCGGCACCGCCGTTGAGCGTCAGGGGATCATCCGCCACGGCGCAAAAATGATCGCCGCCTTAAGCGAAGCGACCGTTCCGAAGATCTCGGTGATCGTTCGCAAGGCTTACGGAGCCGGCCTCTACGCGATGGCCGGCCCGGCCTTCGAACCGGACGGCGTACTGGCGCTGCCGGGAGCGTCGATCGCCGTAATGGGCCCGCAGGCAGCCGTCAACGCCGTTCACTTGAACCGCCTTCAGGCAATCGAAGACGACGCCGAGCGCGAACGCGTCACGGCCGAGCTGCGCGAAGAGTACGCAGCCGACATCGACCTGCTCCACCTCGCCTCAGAGCTGATCATCGACGCGATCGTCGAGCCGGAAGATCTGCGCGAAGAGCTAGTGAAGCGTTTCGCGCTGGCGAGCCGGCGGCGGCGCGAGCGCACGCCACGCCGCGGCAGCGTGCGGCCGATCTAGTGGCCGAAGCGCACGTCGGGCAGAATCTTCCGCAGCGGTGAAGGCAGCCACCAGGCCCACTTGCCGAGCAGCCTGAGAATCACCGGCAACAGAACGAGCCGCACGAGGAAGGCGTCGAGCAGCACGGCGACGCCGA
>CAJBXY010000145.1 GCA_903959665.1 uncultured Solirubrobacterales bacterium
CTCGTTCGCGAGCTCTACCTGCGACGGGTGGATTGCCCACTTGCCTTCGCAGCCGAGCATCGCGGCGCGGCGAGCTGCCGAAATGTAGCCCTCAGGGTCGGAGAAGTCGCCAAAGGGGCCGTCGATCGGCCGCAGCCCGTTGGCGCGCGCGGCGACTGCCATGCGGGCGATCGCGTAGTGCCACGGGTCTCCCCAGAAGGCCTCGCGCTCGCCGCCGGCTTCGGTTGGATCGGTGAGAACCGAGTAGTCCGAGCTGACGCCGCCGATGTTGGTTGTTGACGATTGAATTGAGGCTGCGTAGTCGGCAACTCCGAAGACGAGCGCTTCGAGACGCTCGGGGTGGGCCTGGGCGATCGTCTCAACGTTGGCCATTCCGGCCGCCGTTTCGATCAGCACGTAGAGCGCGATCGGCTCCTTGATTCCCATCGCAGCTTCGATCTGCTCGAGCATCGTTGCGACGAGGTGAACGTCGGCGGCGCTGCTGACCTTCGGGATCAGGATTGCGTCAAGGTTGTTGCCGGCCTGCTCGACGACGTCAACGATGTCGCGGTAGCACCAGTAGGTGTCGAGGCCGTTGATGCGGACGGAGACCGAGCATGCCGACCAGTCGAGGTCGTTGAGCGCTGTGATCACATTGAGCCGTGCCTGGACCTTGTCGTCGGGTGCGACGGCGTCCTCAAGATCGAGGAAGACGACGTCGGCACCGGCCTCGGGCGCGCGCTCGAGCATCCGCTCGTTGCTTCCCGGAACGGCTAGTTCGGAACGGTGTAGGCGGTGGGGCATTGTCATGGCGGTCTCTCCTTTGTGGTGCGAGCGGCGCAGTGAACCACACCAGTATGGCGGCTGTCAAAACGCCGTCTCTATGGGGCCTCGTCGGCAATCCAGCGTTTACGCCACTTTTAGGCACGACTCAATGAATCAAGCGAAAATTTTATAGTTTCAGCTATTGATCCTATTTGTTCGAACCGGCAGGGTACGCGAATGACAAATTCCCCGATTGAAGCCATCAACGTCGAACCGCGCCTGCTCTGTGGCCCCGGCCCGGCAAACATCAGCCCCGACGTTCTGAGCGCGCTGAGCAAGCCGCTGCTCGGACACCTCGACCCCGACATGTACGAGATCCTCACAGAGCTCGCCGCGATGACGGCGCGTGTTTACCAGCGCGACGAGGGAGACGGCGTGACGTTGCCGATCAGCGCGACCGGCACCTCAGGGATGGAGGCCGGCATCGCGGCGCTGGTCGAGCCCGGCTCAACGGTGATCATCGGCGTCAACGGCTACTTCGGTCGTCGCCTCGTTGAGATCGCAAGCCGCTACCACGCCAACGTCGTTGAGGTCGAGGCCGACTGGGGCCAGGCCGTCACGAACGAGGCGCTGCTTGAGGCTTTGGCCGCCAACCCCGACGCGCGCCTGATGGCCGTCGTTCACGCTGAAACCTCGTCCGGAGTGCGCCACGACCTTGCTGAGCTCGGCGCGGCGATGAAGGGCAACGACACCTTCCTGATGGCCGACTGCGTTACTTCGCTCGGTGGAATTGAGGTGGCGCTGAGCGATTGGGGCGTCGATTACGCCTACAGCTGCTCGCAGAAGTGCCTTGCGATGAGCCC
>CAJBXY010000146.1 GCA_903959665.1 uncultured Solirubrobacterales bacterium
GTGATGGTCACTCACTCGATCCTTGAATCGGATTTCTACAGCGCCTGCGCTCAGATTGCCGAATTGGAGTTCATCCGCACTGCGCCGCGCGCAATCCGTGTAATCGACGAGCAGTTCATCGGCTGATGAGCGGACTGATCGAGCGTTACCGCGAGCGCCTGCCGTTCGGTCCGGACGATCCGATCGTCAGCCTCGACGAAGGATCGACGCCGCTGCTTTACGCCTGCGAACTGAGTGAGCGACTCGGCGTCGAGGTCTGGCTGAAGATCGAGGGGGCGAACCCAACCGGCTCGTTCAAAGATCGTGGAATGACTTGCGCAGTTTCGGGCGCGCTGCGTGACGGCTCGACCGCCGTCGTCTGCGCCTCAACCGGCAACACGGCAGCAAGCGCTGCCGCTTACGCCGCACGCGCCCGAATGACCTGCGCCGTGATCGTCCCCGACGGCAAGATCGCCCGCGGCAAGTTGGCCCAGGCGGTAATTCATGGCGCCCGCGTAATCGGGCTGCGCGGGAACTTCGATGAGGCGCTGCGGCTTGTGCGTGAGCTTTCCGCCAACCATCCGATCGCGCTGGTCAACAGCGTCAACCCGTTGCGGATCGAAGGTCAAAAGACCGCCGCCTTTGAGCTGATTGAGGCGCTTGGCCCTGAGCGGCCGATCGATGCGCTTTCGATCCCGGTCGGTAACGCCGGCAACATCACCGCCTATTGGAAGGGCTTCACGGAATCTGCTGACGTGCTCGAACGGATGCCACGGATGCTTGGCTTCCAGGCTGCCGGCGCTGCGCCGCTCGTTCTCGGCCACCCGGTTGAGCAGCCGGAGACGCTTGCGAGCGCGATTCGGATTGGCGACCCGGCGCGCGGCGACGAGGCGCTCAGCGCCGTCGCTGATTCGGGCGGGGCGATCAACTCCGTGACCGACGAGCAGATCCTTGAGGCCTACAGCTTCCTTGCCTCCCACGACGGCGTCTTCTGCGAACCATCGAGCGCGGCATCGGTTGCCGGGCTGATCGTCCACGGCGTTCCGGAAGGGGTCGAGCGGATCGTCTGCGTTCTAACCGGGCACGGACTGAAAGATCCTGAGACGGCGATTGAGGTTGGCGACGGGATAATCGCCTGCGAACCGGAGTTGGCGGCGGTCGAGGCCGCCGTTTGGGGCTGACGATGGAGCGGCGCCGACTTGTAACCGTCCCGGCCTCGTCGGCCAACCTTGGCCCCGGCTTTGACGCCTTCGCTGTGGCGCTTTCGTTGGCGATGGAACTGGAGGTGACGGAGACCGGCAGCTTCTCGGTTGAGACCGATCTTGAGATCGCGCGCGATCGGCGCAACCTCGTTGTCCGCGGCTTCGAGCGGCTCCATCCGCCCGACGACTTCAGCTTCACGATCCGTTCCGAGATTCCGCTGAGCGGTGGTCTTGGAACCAGCGCCGCCGCCTATCTCGCAGGATTGATGGCGGCCGACCATCTCTTTGAGTTGGATGCCGACCTGCTGGCGCTTGGCGCCGAGCTCGATGGCCACCCCGACAACATCGCTGCTGCGCTTCACGGAGGCTTCGTCGTCACGACCGGCGGCGAGGTCACGCGATTCGACCCGCCGGACGGGCTAGAAGCCGTGCTCGTCGTGCCGAACGAAGCGGTCGCCACGCGTGAGGCGCGCGCGGCGCTGCCTGAGCAGGTGCCGATCGCTGACGCCGTCTTCAACGTCGCCCACGGCGCCTTGCTGATGCTCGGGCTCGCACGGGGCGACTTTGAGCTGATCGCCCGTGGCCTTGACGATCGCCTCCACCAGACCTACCGCGGCCCGCTCTACCCGCGCTCTTACGATCTGATCGCGCGGGCGAAGGAGTTTGGCGCGCTCGGCGCGACGCTCTCCGGCGCCGGGCCCACGGTGCTGGCCTGGACGACCTTCGATACAACCGGTGGAGTAGTCGAAGCATTGAGCGCCGAGGCCAGCGAGTGGGCGCAGGTGAGGCGCGTTCGCTTTGAGCCAGGCGGGGCTGACGTTCGCGAGCTTTAGGCGCCGGCTTCGGCCGGTACCAGCGCAGCGATCTGCGCGCTCTGCTCGTAAAGGCCGAGCCGCCTAAGTAGTTCGGCGGCGACGAGCAGGTAGTCGGCGCCAAGGTCGGGGCGATGCTCGAAGATTGGTGTTGCCCGCTCGGCCGATTCGGCGTAGGCGATCGATTGGCGAACGGTCTGGTCAAGTAGCCGGTCACCAACGTGCTCGCGCAGCGCTTCAAAGGCTTCGCGCGAGTGAACGGTGCGCATGTCGGCGATGTTGAAGAGGACGCCAAGCCATTGGAGCTGAGGGTTGAGACTGTCGCGGGCCAGCTCGATCACCTCGAGCGCCTGCTCGACTCCTTGCAGGGCGAAGTACTGCGCTTCGCTGCTGAGCAGCGCTTGGTCGGCGGCGACGAGCGCGTTGACGGTCAGTAGCCCGAGCGCCGGTGGGCAGTCGATGAAGATCACGTCGTAACGGTCATCGACCTCGGCTAGCGCGCCGCGCAGCGTTAGCTCGCGACCCATCTTGCCGGCCAGCGTGATTTCGGCCTCAGCCAAGCTGAGGTTGGCGGGGATCACATCGTCAACTATCGCGGCGCTGGCAGTGGCGCGGCCGGAGAGCACATCGCCGATCGTTGGCTCGGCCTCAGGGTCAACATCGAAGTAGTCGGAGAGGTTGCCCTGAGGGTCAAGATCAACTGCCAGCACGCGCAGGCCGGCCTGTCGGAAGGCACCGACGAGGTGACGGACCGTCGTTGTCTTGCCTGTCCCGCCCTTCTGGCTCAGGACCGAGATCGTAATCGCCATTTGCGGCGAGTCTAGACGGGCAGCGAGCTGGGCGGTTCGGCGCCCTCGGCTGCGACGTCGGTTGTGACGCTGACGAAGTTCATCTGGTAGCGACCGACAAGGAAGCTGTCGCCGTCGACGAGGGTGTGACGGTCGATCCGCTCGCCGGCGACAAAGATTCCGTTGAGGCTGCTGTCGTCAACCAGCTTCAGTTCCGCTCCTTCGCGAATAATCAGCGCGTGGCGACGCGAAACGGTCGGGTCATCGAAGCGGACGTCGGCGGCCGTGCTGCGACCGATTCGCGTCCAGTCGCCGATCAAGGCGACCACGCGGACAAGATCACCCTCGCTGAAGACGAGGTAGTCGCCGGCCTGCGTCAGCGAGCCGCGCGCTGCTTCGACCAGTTCGGCCTGTGAATCTGCCCGCGGCCCGCGCGCCGAGGGCGCAGGCGAGTGCGATGCGGTCGTGCGGTCAAGCCGATCCCCTGCGCTCATCACAAGCCGTCCAATCGTCGAAGCTGAATGCCGACTGAGATAAATTCTACGCTCCCTGTCAATTCAGTGACAGCTCGCGGCAGGAGAACCGTAGTTGTCAACGAACCACGCAAGATGCTGAGTTGGAATCAGTTACTTGGAGAGCCGGAATTGGAGATCAGGCTGCTGCGGAAAGGGCACGCCACACGCCTGGCAGCCGAGCTTCATTGCGCCGACTGTGGCCGCGTGCCGCTGACCGGCGAGCAGGTCTATGAGTTCGAAGGCGGCACGGTCTGCACGCTCTGCAGCAGCAAACATCGAGATCAGCCGCGAGCGATTGCGCCGGTTCATCACGTCGAGCACGGCGTCAGCGTCCGCAGAACGACGCTTCCACGCGCCGCTTAGCGCTAGCCGCGCGCCTTTCCGCTTCGCTGCCTCGATAGACTGCGGCGCGCAATGCAGCCCTGCACGATTTCCCAGAAGATCGACCGGCCGGTGGCAGTCGTTTTTGACTACCTCTCCGATCTGGCGAACTACTCCGAGTTCACCGACCATTTTCTGACCGACTGGCGGATGACGCGCGAGGAAACCTACGGGTTGGGGGCGGGAGGGCGATTCCACGAGGACATTCGCTTCGACCGTTTTGGCTGGGGCGACATGGCGATTGTTGAGTACGTTGCCCCTCGGCTAATCGTGCTCGTCGGTTGCGGTGGCAAGTACAACCGCATCCGCAGCTTGACGGCCTTCGAGCTGAGCGACGACGGCGACGGCGGCACCGAGATTAGTTTGACGGTTGAGACGCGGCCGGTCTTGCCCAGCGACAAGGTGGTCGGCGCGTTTGGCCAAGACCGAGCCCGCCGGCGCGGCTGGCGCAAGTCGCTCAAACGGCTTTCACGGATCCTTGAAGAGGGCAAAGAGCGCGGGCCGCGGGCGACGATCGCTGGCGGTGCTCGCAAGCCAGCTACAGGGCTGCGCGACTAGGCCTTGCCGCAGCTCAATCGAATACAGTTTGGAGCCACAATGTTCCGCCGCCTCTTCGCCCTCACACTTCTCGCCACCGCGCTAACTGGGCTGGCCGCTTGCGGTGACAAGGAGGCGACCGTTGCTGAGGGTGAGTCGGAGGCGATCTTCGTGACGCTCGGCAATCTTCAGTACCAAGTTCAGATGTCGCGTCAGCTAAATCCTGCCGATGCCGGTGACAGCGACCTGCTGGCTGGGATCGATCCGGCTGAATCATCGCTCGGCGCCGAAGACCTCTGGTTCGGCGTTTGGGTCCGCGCTTTCAACAGCAGCGACTCGGCCGCTTCGACTGCCGACGACTTCAAGATTGTTGACACGCGCGGCGAGGAGTTCGAGCCGATGATCGTCGAGGAGAGCAACAAGCTCGTCTTCCGTACGGCGCCGGTCGAGGCTAACGGCGGCCAGTACCCAAACCCCAACAGCGCTGCCGCGAACTTGCCGACGACCGGTGCGATCCTGATCTTCAAGCTTCCTTATCCGGTACTCGACTATCGCCCGCTTGAACTTGAGATTGAGAGCACCGAGCTGCCCGGCAAGAAGGCCAGCGTCACACTCGACGTTTAGCGCTGCGCGAGCATCGCGCTGAGTACCCCTTGAGCTGCCGGCGCCGCGGTTTCGCCGCCGGCCCCGGCGCCAACGAACATCACGCCGACTGCGCTGCTGGCGATCTTCTCCTTGCCGGCGGGCGCGAAAGCGATGAACCAGGCGTCGGTGTCTTCCGGGTTTTCGCTCGGCGACCGCAGCTCGGCGGTGCCGGTTTTTCCAGCGACCGTTACTCCAGGAATTGCCGAGGCCGTCCCGGTGCCGCCGCTGACGACGCCGATCATGAAGCGCTCAAGAATCTCGGCCGTCGACTTCTTGATCGCCTGCGCGCCGCTCGACGGTTTCGTCTTCGCGGCAGTCTCCTGGCTGAGTGTTGGAGTCACCAGGCGACCTTTGCGAGCGACCGTAGCGGCGACCAGCGCCATCTGCAGCGTGCTGGCCTGAACCTGCCCCTGCCCAATCGCCGATGAGCCAACGTTGAGGTCGTCGCCGAGCTCAAGCGGGATCGTGCTTTGCGCTGCCCCGGGGATCGGCGAGACGCGGTTGAACCCGAAGCGCTGCGCGGCGGCGACCAGCTTCGGCCCACCGAGCTTTGCGCCGAGCGGGGCGAAGACCGAGTTGCAGGACTCGGCAAATGCCTCAGCGAGGCTGCCGCCGCAGACCTCGCCGCCAGCATTGGAGAGGCGGAAGCCGGAGATCTCAATTCCGGACATAAACGGGAAGGTCGATTTCGTGGTGGCAACTCCAGCGTCGAGCGCGCCGGCGGTCGAGATCACTTTGAAGGTTGAGCCGGGAGGCTGAAGCAGCGAAAAGGCTTGGCCGGCGAAGGCTTCAATCGCGCCGTTGCGCGGGTTGAGCGCGACGACGCCGCCTTGACGGCCGGACATCGCGTTGATCGCCGCCTGTTCGACGCTTGGGACGATTGTCGTCCGCACCTTCTCGCCGGCGCTTCCGGAGGAACGGGCGATCACGCGATTGCCTGCGCTGAGTGTGCCCGAAGGGCGCCCGGCAAGCTGCGGCTGAAAGATCAATTCGAGCCCTGAGATTCCGACTTGGGCATCGGGCGGAATCCCAAGCGCGTCGATTTCCAGAGCGCGCTCGGCAGGGATCGGGCCAATCTGGCCGACCACTTCGCTGGAGATCGCCGGAATCGACGAGCTTCGCGCGGCTCCTTCAGCGAGTACCTGCCCGTCTTTGGCGAGCAGTGAGCCGCGCTCCTTCATCTCTGTGTTGCGCGTTAGCTGCTGGCCGGGTTTTAGGTCGGGGAAGGCGTTGGCGGGGATCCAAGCGATGCGGGTGTTGTCGCCGTCCTCCGTAGTTTGCAGGACGACGTTGCCGCTGATCGTGCCGAAGATGCGCGTGCGGATTGTCAACGGAACCTGCCAGCGGCCGTCACCGATCTCTTTCGGTTCACCGGCCTTGACCGAACGTTCGTCTGCTGTCGCGGTGGCGAGCGTCGTGCGGTTCGACTGAGCGAAGTCGAGCAGCGGCGTGCTCTTCTGGGTTTGAGCAGTGAGCTGCGCATACATCGTCGCCCAATCGGCCTTCGACCAGGCTTGCGCGTAGGCGCGAACCTCGCTTTCGCCGGCGGCGCCCGAGGAGGCTCCAGCGATCGCGCCGAATAGGAATGCGAGGCCGGCGACAACTGCTACGGGAATCGCGCGACGACGCAACAAATCATTTCGTTTCTGTGCATCGGTGCGTTTCGCATTCGAGCGGCTGCTCGAAGCCGGCCGCTTCGGTCGTGACTGGCTTGGCTTCTCGCTCATCGTTGGCTCACGACCGTGATTTTAAGGTAACTAACGCGGTGGTCAGATGAGGTTCGGTCCGGCAGGCCGCTACGCTGCGGCGCGATGGGTAAGACATTGATCATCGCCGAGAAGCCATCCGTGGGGGAGGACCTCGCTCGCGTTCTTCCCGGCCCGTTCAAGAAGAAAGCCGGCACCGGCGAGAAGCGATCCCGCGCCCTTGAAGGCCCAGATCACATCATCAGCTGGGCCGTCGGTCACCTCGTTTCGCTTGCCGATCCAGACCAGTACGACGAGAAGTTCAAGAAGTGGCGTATGGCCGATCTGCCGATCGTCCCGACCAAGTTCAAACTTGAAGTGCGCGATGAGCGCTCGCAGAAGCAGATGAAGGTAGTTCGCGAATATCTGCGCAGCGACGAGGTTGACCTCGTCATCAACGCTTGCGACGCCGGCCGCGAGGGCGAACTGATCTTCGCCTACCTCTACGAAAAGGCCGGTTCAAAGAAGCCGGTCGAGCGGCTCTGGCTTTCTTCGATGACGGAATCGGCGATGCGTGAGGCGCTTGAGAA
>CAJBXY010000147.1 GCA_903959665.1 uncultured Solirubrobacterales bacterium
CGCGATTGCGGCAGGAGCACCGAAAGAGGAGAGCCGCGGAGCCTCGGCGCGGCGGATGATCAGCTCGACCAGGCCGCAGCCGATCAGCGCCAGCACGACGAACGGGCCGACAGCGATTACCGAGATCGCGCCGACGGCGAGGTAGGCGAAGGCGCGCCAGCGGCGCAGCCCTTCGTGCGGAGCGAGGCTGCTGCGGCTGAGATCCCAGCCGACTCGCAGAACGACGCCGATCACGGCGGCGCCGGCGCCGGCGCCAATGCCACGGAGCCAATCGGCCGGCGTGCTGGCAAGCGAGATCGCCGCCAGCACGATGATCATCGCCAGCCCTGGCAGAATGAATAGAAGGCCACCGATCAGCGCCGCCGATTGCCCGCCTGCGCGCAGCGCGCAGTAGATCGCAAGCTGCGTCGAGGCCGGCCCGGGCAGCAGGTTGCAGGCCGCGTTGGCGTGCTCAAACTCTTCGGCGTCGATCCAGCGCCGCCGCTCAACGCAGAGTTCGCGCAGCATCGCGACATGCGCCTGCGGCCCGCCGAAGCCGGTAAAGCCGAGCCGCGCCCATTCGCGGGCGACGGTCGCGATCGATGCCTGGTGCGCCATCTCAGGCGATATTCGCATGGTTGTAACGCGCCGCTGGTTTAGGATCGGTGAATGGATCAACTGGCCGACCACGCGACGCGCCTGCTGAGTCGCCTAATTGCCCACAACACGGTCAACCCGCCCGGCAACGAGCGCGCCTTGCAGGAAGAGCTTGCGGCCGATCTAAAAGCAGCTGGGTTCGAAGTCACCCTCGTCGGCCGTACGCCGGAGCGGCCGAATCTTGTGGCGCGGCTGCGCGGCGCCGCCGACGGGCCAACGCTCTGCCTGCTCTCGCACTGCGACACGGTGCTCGCCAACGCCGACGAGTGGACTCATGACCCGTGGTGTGGCGAAGTGATCGACGGCGAGCTTTGGGGTCGCGGTGCGCTTGACATGAAGTCGCAGACAGCGGCCGAGGTGGCGGCGGGAATTGAGCTTGCCAACAGCGGCTGGCGCCCGGCCAACGGCGACCTCCTGATCGTCTGCCTCGTCGATGAGGAAACCGGCGGCGCCGACGGCGTAGCTTGGCTCTGCGAGAACCACGCTGATTTGGTTCGCTGCGACTACTCGCTCAACGAGGGCGCCGGCGCCTTCTTCGAACTTGGTGGCGAGCGGCTCTACGGCGTCTGTGTCGCAGAGAAGGGCGTCTGCCGATTCACGATCAAGACCGACGGCGTTGCCGGCCACGCCAGTAATCCGCGCTTCGGTGACAACGCGCTGCTGAAGCTGGCGCCGCTGATCACTGCGCTCGGTGAGTGGGACCCTGTCTATGACCTGACCGACGGTGCCAGCGCCTTGATGACCGAGCTCGGCGCGCCGGTCGAAGGCGAGAACGTCGCTGCCGCGTTTGAGGGCCTGCGCCAGCGCGAGCCTCTGCTGGCGGCCTTCGTTGAGCCGATGCTCGGCCTGACCTTCGCGCCGACGATGACCTCGGCCTCGGAGAAGATCAATGTGCTCCCATCGCAGGCCGAGCTGCGCGTCGACTGCCGCACGCCACCGGGCCTAGGAGAGGAACTCGTCCGCAAGCGCGTTGCCGAAGTTCTCGGCACCGAGGGCTACCGGCTGGAGTTCACCGAGCAGGCGATCGGCAACAGTTCGCCGGTCGAAAGCCCGCTGATGGATCTGCTCAGCGGCTGGATAGCTCGCGAGGACCCCGGCGCGCGCACGGTGCCGATCGTGCTGCCGGCGTTCACCGACTCACGCACGATCCGCGCGAGCTTCCCGGACTCCGTCTCTTACGGCTTCTTCCCGATGCGCCACACCTCGCTGGCGCAGATGTGGCCACTGATCCACGCCCCCGACGAGCGGATCGACGTCCGCGACTTGGCCTTTGCCGCTCGCTGCTTTAGCGAGATCGCGCAGGAGCTGCTCGGCTCAGCTTCGTAGACTGCGCAGAAGAATGTTTGATCGGATCGACCACGTTGGCATCGCCGTTGAGGCGATCGACCCTGCGCTAGAGCTCTACGAGGGCGCGCTCGAGATGAAACTTGTGCACCGCGAAGTCGTTGAAGAGCAGGGAGTCGAGGCCGTGTTGCTCGACCTTGGCGAGAACCACATCGAGCTGCTCCAGCCGCTCAGCCCGGAGACTCCCGTCGGCCGCTTCCTTGAACGCAATGGCCCTGGAATGCATCACATCGCCTACCAGGTCAGCGACATTGAGAGCGAACTTGAACGGCTCCGCGCGGCAGGAATCAAACTTATCGACGAGCAGCCGCGGGTCGGTATTCGCGGCTCGCTTGTAGCTTTCGCCCACCCCAAATACAGCGGCGGCGTTCTGACTGAGATCGTCCAGCCAGCGGAGGATCACTGATGGCCAAGAAGTCAGACGAAGGCGAGCGCGTAGTGCTCGGACTAAAAGGTGGCGGCGCTCTGCCGCTAAAGCTAAGCGCCAGCGACCGCGAGAAGCTCTTTAGCTCGCTGGAGAAGGGCAACTGGATCGATCTCGATGATGAAGACGGGCCGGTTCGAGTTGACTGCTCGCAGGTTGTTTACGTGCGCGGCGAGAGCGAAGAGCACCGCGTCGGCTTTGGTCTGGGCTAGTCGCCCGGCCCTGCTGCGCGAATCGAACGGACTGCTGAGTTAAGCGATGAAGGTTGGAATCATCGGCATGCCCAACGCCGGCAAGTCATCGCTCTTCAACGCCTTGACGCAGGCCGGTGCGCAGGCTGCCAACTATCCCTTCACGACGATCGAGCCGAACGTTGCCGTCGTCCCGGTAGAGGACGAGCGGATGGTTCAGGTGGCCGGCACGGTCGGCGCCTCGGAGATCGTCTGGGACACGATCGCCTTCCACGACATCGCCGGCCTCGTCGCCGGCGCACATAAGGGGGAGGGGCTCGGCAATCAGTTCCTCGCCAACATCCGCGAGACCGACGCGCTGCTGCATGTAGTTCGCGCTCACGGTGATTCGAACGTGATCCACTCCGAAGGAAGCGTTGACCCGCAGCGCGACATCGAAATCATCGAAACCGAACTGATCTTCGCCGACCTCGAGCAGGCCGAGCGGCGCCACCAGCGGGTAGCCCGCGAGGCTCGCAGCGGCGACGCCCACGCGATCGCCGAAGAGGCGTGGCTTGCCGCCGTTATCGAGGCGCTCAGCGCCGGCCGCCCGGCCCGCACCGTCCCGGTTCCCGACGATGCCCCCGACGCGATGCGCTTGCTCCAGCCGCTGACCGGCAAACCGGTGCTCTTCATCGCCAACGTCGACGAGGGTGATCTCGCCGTGCCGGAGGTCGTCAGCGCACACGCCGCCAAAGAGGGCGCCGGCGCTGTTGCGATCTCCTCGCGGCTGGAGGCAGAGCTATCGGAGCTAAGCGATGAGGATGCCGCCGTGATGCGCGCCGACCTTGAACTGGACGAGTCGGGGCTGGAGATGGTCGTCCGTGGCGCCTTTGAGTTGCTCGAGCTGATCGCCTTCTTCACCGCCGGCGAAGAGAAGCCCGCCCAGTCCTGGCACCTGCGCCGCGGCTCAACCGCTTGGGACGCTGCCGGGGCAATCCACAGCGACATTCAGAAGGGCTTTGTCCGCGCCGAAATCATCGGCTGGGAGGCGCTGGTTGAGGCCGGTGGCTACGCCCCAGCGCGCGACCGCGGAACACTTCGCACTGAAGGCCGCGACTACCAAGTAACCGACGGCGACGTAATCACAGTCAACTTCACGCCTTAGCGCTGGAGGCCTTCTCGAGCCGCTCGGCGAGCCGGTTCATCCCTAGCTCGCGCGCCGCCGCCGCGCCGCGATCGGCTGAGAGCGGCGCGTCCTGCGGCCGCTTCAGTTTGATCGGCTGAAGCGTCGCCATCTCTTTGAACGAGCTCAGCAGGGCGGGGTCGTCGGTCAGCGCGGCGCGCGTTCGCACCGTCATTTCGCTGGCTGAATCCTCGGCCGCCGCCAGCACCGCTTCGAGCGAGCCGTACTGGCCAAGCAGCAGCGCCGCGCCCTTCTCGCCGATCCCCTTGGCTCCCGGGATTCCATCGGAGGGGTCGCCGCGCAGCGCGATCAGGTCGGGGATCTGAGATGGGTCAACGCCGCTGCGTTCACGAACCCCGGCCGGGCCGATCAGCTGCGGCCCGCCGCGCGCCGGGTAGAGCACCGTCACCTGCTCTGAGGCGCATTGGAACATGTCGCGGTCGCCGCTGAAGATCAGCGTCTTCCCACCGGCACCGCTCTCGAGCGCGGCCAGCGAGCCGAGCAGGTCGTCGGCCTCAAGTTCTCCCGCGTCAAGCGAACTCCAGCCGCAAGCTGCGAGGAAGTCGGGCGCTAGCGCCCACTGGTGTTCGAGCTCCGGCGGCATCGGCGGGCGATCGGCGTGGTAGGCGGGGAAGGCTTTCACGCGGTAGGCGCCGGCCTCGGCGCCGAAGCAGCAGACGACTGCGCGCGGGCAGTAATCGCCGCATGCTTGAAGCAGCATGTTGGCCGTCCCCAGCAGCGCGTTGACAGGCTTCCCGCCCGCCCCCTTGATCGACTTCGGCAGTGCGAAGAAGGCGCGGTAGAGCAGCGAGGGGGTGTCGACGGCAAGGAGCGGAGCAGCCACGGGCGGCAGGCTACCGTGATACCGACCTAGCGGCCGCCCGTACTTCGGTCGAGATGCTGATGGCTGACAAAGAGAACGACGACATCAACGACGGCAGCAAGCTCCCCAGCTCAAGGCTGGCGAGGACGGCCAAGTTTGGTTCGCTCGTCGGTGGCCAAAGCGCGAAGTGGGCGGCGACCAGCGCGATCAACCGCCTGCGGACCGAGGAACGCGCCGACGAGGCGACTCAGGCCCGCGCCTTCGACCTCGCCGATCAGCTCGTCAAGCAGCTCGGCCAGATGAAGGGCGCGGCGATGAAGATCGGCCAAGTTCTCTCGACGGTTGACTTTGAGCTGATCCCTGAGGGAGACCGCGAAGAGTTCAAAGAGCGCCTGGCACAGCTCCGCGACAGCGCTCCTCAAGTCTCCTTCAAGGAGATGAAGAAGGTCGTCGAAGCCGATTTCGGTGAGCCAATCTCGGCGGTCTTCGCAAGCTTCGACGAGCAGCCGATCGCCGCCGCTTCGATCGGGCAGGTCTACCGCGCAACAACCCACGAGGGCGACGAGGTGGCAGTGAAGGTTCAGTACCCCGGCGTTGCCGAGGCGGTCGAGACCGACATGCGCAACGTCCAGATGCTGGTGCCTCTGCTCAAGCGCCTCGCTCCCGGGATTGACGCCAAAGCGCTGCTGGCCGAACTGCGCGAGCGGATCACCGAAGAGCTCGACTACGAACTCGAGGCCGCCAATCAGCGCCAGATCGCGCGCGCCTACCGCGACCATCCATTCGTCCGTGTTCCAGCGATCTTCACTTCGCTCTCAACTCGCCGCGTGCTCGTCAGCGAATACGTCGCGGGGCAAAGCTTCGCGCAGATGAAGGAGCGCAGCGACGAGGAGCGCGACCGCGCCGGCGAGATCGCCTTCCGCTTCTTCTTCGGCCTGCTGATGCGCGAGCGGCTCGCGCTCGGCGACCCGCACCCCGGCAACTACATCTTCTGTGACGACGGGCGCGTCTGCTTCCTTGACTTCGGCTTGATTCGCCGCGTTCCCGAGCAGTACCTCGACGGTGAGCGGGCTTTGGCGCGAGCCGTGATTGAAGGCGACGCCGAGCAGACGCACCGCTGGCTCTCGGAGCTCGGCTACCTGCCCCAGCCCGACGAGTTTCACCCCGAGCGCGTGCTCGAACAGCTTCAGACGGCCGGCGAGTGGTACTTCACTACCGGCTACCGCAGGCTCAGCCCGGAGTATGTTCGCAACGCGATCGAGGTTGGAAGTTCTCCTCGCTCGCCGCACTACGACTACATGCGCAAACAGACGCTGCCGCCTGAGGCGCTGCTGATGCGGCGGATGGAAGGGCTGCTCTTCACAGTCCTTGGCGAGCTGCGCGCCGGCGGCGATTGGGGCCGCTTGGCACTTGAGTACATCGCCGCTGAACCTCCATCGACGCCGCTCGGCGAGGACGACGCCGACTTTTTTGCCGCGCGTGCGTAGGCTTCTACCCCAAGTATTCATTCGGACTAAGAGGAGCGCAGAATGGCCACACTCAACGGTGTAGACGAAATGAAGGCCGCAGTTGGCACAGAGCTTGGAGTAAGTGAGTGGTACGAGGTGACGCAGGAGACGATCAACCAGTTCGCCGAGGTAACCGGTGACCATCAGTGGATCCACGTTGACCCGGAAAAAGCGAAGGAGACGCCGTTCGGCGGCACGATCGCCCACGGCCTATTCACGCTCTCGCTTGGGCCAAAGTTCACCTATGAGGTAATGAGCGTCGAAGGCTTCGTCTTCGCCGTCAACTACGGCTACCAGAAGGTCCGCTTCCCGGCCCCGCTGATGGTCGGCGCCAAGGTTCGGATGCGCGCCACACTCAGCTCGGTCGAGGATGTTCCAGGCGGCGTTCAGATGATGGTCACGCAGACCTTCGAGACTGAAGGCGGCGAGAAGCCTGTCTGCGTAGCCGAGTCGCTGGCGCGGATGTTCACCTAAGCCCAGACCTACGAAAAACTCGGCGCCGCTCGCGGCTCGCTAATCTCGAACGATGACAACGATTAGCGCGCAGGACGAAAGTTCAGCCCTCGAAACTGTCGAGCGGCGCCTCTTCATCGGTGGTCAGTGGCGCGACGCCAGCAGCGGCGCCACGATGGCCGTTGAGGACCCAGCTACCGGCCAAACTCTGGTCGAGGTTGCCGACGCGACGCCCGAGGATGCCGAGGCCGCCTTGGCCGCCGCCGACGAGGCCTTCGTCAGCTTCCGCAACGTCGCGCCGCGCGAGCGCGGCGAGATTCTGCGCCGTGCTTACGAGCTGATGACCGAGCGCACCGAGCACTTGGCGTTGATCATGACCTTGGAGATGGGCAAGCCGCTCGCGGAGGCGCGCGGTGAGGTTGCCTACGCGGCCTCGTACCTGCGCTGGTACGCCGAGGAAGCGGTACGAATCAACGGGCGCTTCCAGACCGCCGAGAACGGTGGCAGCCGCGTGCTGACGATGCGCCAAGCGGTTGGCCCTTGCCTCTTCATCACGCCATGGAACTTCCCGCTGGCAATGGGCACGCGCAAGGTTGGCCCGGCGATCGCGGCTGGCTGCACCGTCGTCGTCAAGCCCGCCAAGCAGACGCCGCTCTCGATGCTCGCGATGGCGCAGGTCTTCGAAGACGCCGGCCTTCCCGCCGGCGTGCTCAACGTTGTTTGCGGCTCCAGCTCCGGCTCGCTGATGGCGCCGCTGATCGCCGACCCGCGACTGCGCAAACTCTCTTTCACGGGTTCGACAGCAGTTGGCAAGCAGCTGATCGCTCAGTCGGCCGAGCAGATTCTGCGCGTCTCGATGGAGCTTGGTGGCAACGCTCCGCTGATCGTCTTCGACGATGCCGATCTTGACGTTGCGCTCGACGGCGCGATGATGGCGAAGATGCGCAAC
>CAJBXY010000148.1 GCA_903959665.1 uncultured Solirubrobacterales bacterium
GCTGCGCGAAGGCGACGAGCTGTCGGCGGGATTTGTTGCACTCGAAACTCCCGGCCACAGCCCTGGCCACCTCGCCTACTGGCGCGAGGAGGACGGCACGCTGATCTGCGGCGACGTCTTCTTCAACATGAGCCTCGCGACAACCGCCGTTGGCCTGCATACACCGCCCGGCGTCTTCACGCCCGACCCGGCGCAGAACCGCGAGAGCGCTCGGCGCCTTGCCGCGCTGCAACCAAAGCTCGTGCTCTTCGGCCATGGGCCGCCGCTGCGCGACCCGATCGCGCTGGGCGCCTTCGCCGCGACGCTGGCCCAGTAGCGGCGCGAAACTCAGGGCTCGAAGAGCGTCAGCTCTGGTTCGCGCTCGCCGCGAACGACAGCGAGGTCAATCTCAACGCAGGCGATGCCGCGATCCTCAGCCAACGTCCGTGCCTGTGGCTTGATCTCCTGCGCCGCGAGCACGCCGCGGCAGTCGGTCATCGCCGGGTCACGGCGGATGAATTCGAGATAGCGCGTCAGCTGCTCAACGGCGTCGATCGTCGCAACGCGCTTGATCTCAACCGCAACCCAGCCGTCACCCTCATCGCGGCACATCAGGTCGACCGGGCCAATGTCGGTAGGCCATTCGCGCCGCACGAGACGGAAGCCCTCCCCGCAGAACTGCGGCGCGTCAGCGAGCGCCTCCTGCAGGTGCGCCTCAACGCCATCCTTCTCCAGCTCTGCCGCCTCACCCATGTCGTGCTCGACGTCGGAGATCAACTCCGAGATGTGAATCTCCAAGCGGTCCTCGGTCTTGCCGGCGCGCTTGCGAACCGTGATCCGCTCTAGCGGATCACCATGGTGTTCGATCACAGTCGGCGGCGTCATCCAGTTCTGCGGCTTGTAGCCGCCGCTGTCGGCGTGGATCATCACAGAGCCGTCTTCCTTGAGCATCACCAAGCGCAGCGCCTGCGGCAAGACTGTGTCGAGGCGGCCGGTGTAGATGACTTCGCAGCGGGCAACGAGCAGGCGCATGGGTAGAGCCAAGAATCTCAGCTCAGCACGACAGAGGGTAGCGGCCCGCTGCTGCTTTCGTCCGGAGCGGGAGTCCCGCCTCGGGGGCGACGCCCTCACCGCCATGCCGCTATGTTTGCCGCGATGGCAAAGGAAGATGACCCCAAGCGTGACTCGACTACGCGTCCCCCAGCAATGCTTCGGTTGGCTAGAGGACTTGAACGCCTCCACTTAGACGGCTTAGCGTTCAGGGTCTACGAGTGGCGAACCGCTCGCGGCGCGGGCGATCTCCCGACCACCGGCGAGGACGGCCTCCCACTCCCGCCTCCCGGACTCCAGGTACTAGTTTCGGGGGGCGCGGGCACTGGCTTCGTCGAGGACGGGCGCCAAGCGGCCGAGACAATCACCACGCTTCTCGCCACGAACGGCACCGAAATATCTCATTGCGAGGCCGTTCTGGACTTCGGGATCGGCTGCGGGCGCATCGCGCGCCATTGGAAGAACGTGCCCGGCCCCGCTTGGCACGGCTGCGACTACAACCCCAAGCTAGTCGCCTGGTGCGACGCGAACCTGCCCTTCGTCGCAGTCGCGGAAAACTCGTTGGATCCTCCTCTTCCCTACCCGGACGACTCGTTCGATCTCGTCTACGCCTACTCGGTCTTTACGCACCTCCATGAGCAACTCCAGTTCGCTTGGATCACCGAACTCGAACGAGTCCTCAAACCAGGCGGACTGCTCCTGTTCTCAGTTCACGGCGACGCCGCGACCGGTGGTTTGGATGCCACAGAACTCGCGCACTACCGCGACGGGCAACTCGTCGAGCGTTTCAGCAGCAGTTCCGGATCCAATCTGTGCTCGGTCTTCCACCCAGACGGTTGGGTCAGAGACGAACTTCTCTGTGACTTTGACGTCGCTGATGTTCTGTGCGGCGGTGCTCCCGGCCTCGGCATTCATGACGTGTATCTCGCCCGCTTCCAGCCCTGACAACGGGAGGAGTGCAACCAAGAAGACTCCTCGGGCAATGCCTGCCGACTGCCGCCGTCCATGCAAAGCAGCAGCGGGACCAGGGCTCACTCGTGCAGGTGGCTATCAAGGTCGTCTCCGTCGAACGGGTCAGCAGCACCGGCCGACGGACCACCCTCGGCCTCGACGACCTCGGCGGTGATTCGCTCGGACTCGATGATCGAGTCGTCCCACCCATCCCGCTCGTCCGGGGTCGCGCAGCCCCGGCAGATGAGCCGGTCCACGTCGTCGGGGTCGTCAAGCCATCCGGGCGGCGCGACGACGACAAGCGGGGCGGGGTCGCCCTGGCCGTCCCCCAACAGGCAGTCGGGGTGGATCGGCGACGGACGGTTGCAGCGGATCACGGGATCGACACTGCCCGGCCGCGCGAGCTTGCCGGGATCGTAGACTCCTGCAGCACTCGCACGGTCGGCCGGACGCCGCCGTTGCGCGCTGTCCACGCCGCTGCGATCGCGTCAAGCTCGGGCGCTGTCGGATCGGGGTCGCCGGGACCGAGACGACGCGCGAGCGCAGTCCCGGTCCACAGCATCACGACGACCGACCGGCTCACCGCGACCGCACGACCCCGAGCAGGTCGAACGCGGGGCGTCGCGGACGGCGGCAACCGACGTTGGCGATCGCCCTGATGGTGTTGTCGATCGTGACGCCGCGGGCCTGCGCCGGGATGGCGGCTACAAAGGCAAGCGCCAGTTCTGCGGCTTGTAGCCGCCGCTGTCGGCGTGAATCATCACCGAGCCGTCGTCCTTGAGCATCACCAAGCGCAGCGCCTCAGGCAGGACTGTGTCGAGGCGGCCGGTGTAGATAACTTCGCAGCGGGCAACGAGCAGGCGCATTGGCGCCGAGGCTAACGAATTCGAATCGTCTTTACCGCCACCGACTTCGCGAACGGGTAGTTGGCGGCGTAGGTCGCGGTGGCACGCCAGCGGCCCTTGCCTTTCAGTGTTCGCTTAAAAACGAAGGTCGAGACGGGATTCTTCAGGATCGCGAACCGTGACGACCAGTGGTAAGCGACCCTGCTCTTGACCCACTGCTTGCGCACATAGCGCTCCCAGCGGATCAGCACCTTGCCGGTCGGCATTAGCTGAGTGCCCGGCACCGTCAAGCGCCCGGTGATTGTCTTCGTCGCCTTCTTGCCGGTCAGCTTGAAGGAGAGCGCAGTCTTCTGTGACGGGAGCGTGCTCATCCGTGTTCGGTTGAATACGACTTCGCTGTAACTGACGGCGCCGGCGCCGTCGATCGCACGCACCTTCAGCGTCACCGGCCCATACGGCAGCGATGAGGCAGTGACCGTGCGCTCGAGAACCTCGTCGTTCTTGACCGCCGCCGCGCCGACGACCTTGCCGTCGAGGTAGAAGCGCAAGCTCCGCATGCTGCTGTCTGCGTCGTGCGCCGAGGCGGCGATGTAGATCTGGTCCTGATACTGCGTCGAGGCAACGGGAGAGAGGATCTTGATCGTTGGTGGTTCGAGATCGGCGCAGGCTGTCGTTAACTTGTCGCCCTCGGTCGCGACCTGCCTCATCGCCGCCCACGAGCCGCGCTTAGTGCCGTTCCAGCGCAGCAGGCCGTAGCGGTTAAGTTCGCTCTCGCTGGCACCCGCGTCACGGGTGCTGAACCAAACCCCCATCTGCATGTAGGGGTAGCCGGCAAGGCAGTGGTAGGCCTGGGTCAGGAATGCGGCCTGAGACGCTTCGCTCACGCCGGCAGCCTTCTGCCC
>CAJBXY010000149.1 GCA_903959665.1 uncultured Solirubrobacterales bacterium
CTGGAGCACAACCTCTTTGCCCGTAGCGTCAACGATCTTGTTGCCTTGCGTCTTCAGCGGCGTAACCGCGGCCGCCTGTGAAAAGGCTGGCGCCGCAAGAGCGACGAACAGCGCTGTGATCAGTCCGATCAGAGCCGTGCGCGTCCGGCGCGAGCGGCTCTGCGTCGGAGTGCTCGGGACTACCCTGCCGCCAGAGGCGAACCGCACGTGCATCGATTCCATCTCAAACTCTCCTCTGCTTCGCCATGCGAAGCCATTAAGGGGAACTGCTTACCCGACCCCACACACGGCCTTGGCCAAGGAGTTGCGAAGTTCACAGAAATAGTTAAGAGATCAGACAGGCAGAGCGGCTGCGCTCTAGCCTTCGGCCGGCAGCGGCCGCGCCTGGAGAATCGCCAACGTGAAGGTCACGGCGTCCTCGGCCATCGCATCGACATCGAGGTCCCGCCCGGAGAGAAGCCCGACGACGACCATCTCGGTCATCATCCCGATCACCGCCGCGTAAGAGCCTTCAAGCGGCTCGGGCAGGTGCGGTTCGCTCTGCCGGCGCTGCGCGTAACCATCTCGGAGCATCTCAGCGAAACCGCCAAAGATCCGCTCTCTGGTCGCGAGGTACTTGGGGCCGGCCGAGATCGCATCGAGCCAAAATGCCTGCGCTAGCTCGCGGTCTTCCTTGACGACCATGAAGATCGTTCGGTAGGCGACCATCATCTGCGCTGAACCGACCTGATCGGTCACCGCAACCTCTTGCCCTACCTCGTCGAGAATCGAGTCGCCAAAGTCTGCGTATGCCTCAAGAAAGCAATCCTGAACGTCCGTGAAGTGCTCGTAGAACGTTTTGCGCGACACGCCGGCAACGCTCACGATGTTTTCAACGACGGTCGCCCCGTAACCCTTTTCGGCGACGACAACTGCGACGGCCCGCATCATTCGGCCACGCTGTGAACTGAAGACCTGCTCGCGCGAGAGTGAGTGGCGCCCGCGCGGGAGCTGATCCATGTTGTGAACGCGCGCCGCCTTCGTTGCTATTGAGTTCGACTCCATACAGTCAAAGGCTAGCGCCTTTCGCAGCTGGCTTCTATTCGCGGCGCTGAACTTCTCTTGGCAGCTAGGGCCAGAGAAATATTGAGTTATTTGCCATCAACCCCGCTCCGCAGAGCGACTCGCTCAGGCTCGCGCCGCCACCTTAAATCCGCCTTCGCCTAGCTGCAGGCGTCGTTGGTCGCCGTCTTGAAACTGTTCCAGGCCGAGTTGAGCACCAGCAACTGTGAGGCGAGCGTTACGCCGGTCGCCGCCAGCTCCTTTGTTGTGCTCAGCGTCTTTCCGGTCGCGACGACGTCGTTGACGGCGTTCTCAAGCGCAGTCGACTGGCTTGGGAAGTCGGACTGGGCGGCGTTGATCATCGCCGTGCCGGCGCTCTGGACGTTTGCGATGTCGGCGTTGATCACGGTCGGATCGGGCGGCGTGAGTGAAACGTTGGTCAGCGTTGTGACAGCGGTGCTGAATTCCGTCTTCTTCGCGCAGTACTCCGGCTTCCCGCACCCCGGCAGCGTTACGGCGGCGACGGCGGCAATGCAGGCGACTGACAGAAATGGGGCGAAGGACAGACGGGTCATCGGAAAACTCCCACGTTCGAAGGCTGAGTGTTCACCAACGGTACCGCTTGGCTCGGCTCCCAGAGCTGCCGGCAGTCGCCTAGCGAACGCGAGGCAGCTCAGCGGCGACCATCTTGGCGATGATCTTGTAGCCGGGCGTACGCAGGTGAATGTCAGCCTTGTCGCAGTAGTAGCTGATTCTGCACACGTCCGCTACCGGCTTGGGAATCGAACCGTACGGAGCGAGTGTTTCGAAAACCGTGAGGTCGCCGTACGCGCCGGTCGCAGCCGTCACATCGACAAAGGAGCCCTTCCCCGAGGCGTAAGCCTTCTTCAGCGCCGGGTTTATCAACGACTGGAAGGCAATCACGGAGAGGCCGGCGAGGTTCTTGGCACTCTCGCCACCGGGGTTGACCCAAGCGCCGAGGACGACGTCGGGGTACGTGGTGCCGACGATCTTCGGCTTCGGGCCGGCCGCGGCGCGCAGCGCCTTGGCAGTGGCGGTGACGTTTGTGTTGACGGCCTCTGTTGCGGCGGCGACGCATGGGATCGCCTCCGCTGCCCTTGCGCAGGCAGTTACGTCATTGCCGCCAATTGAAACGGTTATCAGCGCAATCTTGCTGCGGTTGGCCTTGATGAACTTCGTTGCGGCAGCGATCTGCGTCTTGCCGGGGTAGGGGGCGGCGCCAGGGCCGAGCGCGTCCTTGTTGCAGCCAACCTGCTCCCTCAGCGACTTCGTTGTGGCGCCGCCACAGCCGAAGTTGACGACCTTGAGGTTGTATCCACGGCTCTTGACGAGGCCGGGAACCTGGTAGACGAAGCCGTTGCGCGTCGATCCAAGGCCGGGCTGGTAGCCGACCGCATACGAATCGCCGAGCGAGACGTAGAGCTTCTGTGGCTTAGCTGCGTTGGCCGTCGGAGCGGCCGCAAGCACGGCGAGCAGGGCGACCATCAGGGCTGGGGCTGTCAGTTTGCGAGTGCGGTTTGTCATTTTCTTAACATACCGCGGCACCCCGCGGCTTGCGTCAGTTACGCCGCACGGCGCTTGCCGTCATGATTCCTCCCCGGTCGACGAAAAGGTCAACTAGATCGAAGGAGAAGTAATGATCGAAGCAAGCACGGCTGACGGGCTGGTAGTTCTGACGATGAAGGCGGAGGAGAACCGCTTCAACCTGCCGATGCTCGACGCATTCAAGGATTCGCTCGACGCGGTCGAGGCCGACGAATCCGCCTCCGCGGTGGTCCTCACCGGCGAAGGCAAGTTCTTC
>CAJBXY010000150.1 GCA_903959665.1 uncultured Solirubrobacterales bacterium
GATGTTCAGTACGACCGCCGCTTTGTGGTCGTCGGTGAGGTCGAGCGATTCGATCGCGCCGACGCGGACACCGGCAATCTTGACGTCCATCCCGGGGATAACGAAGGCCGCGTTATTGAAGATCGCGCGAACGCGGTAGGAACCGTCGTCGCCCGAACCGGTCGTAACGACGATCAGCGCAAGGCCGACGCAGCAGACGGCGAAGATTGCGATCAGCCGCTTCACGGTTACCAGCTCCCCGGTGGCACGATCGCCGGGTTGCAGCCGATCAGGCTGGTTGTCGATGGGTAAAGCGGCGCCTGCCATGGTGCGCTGCCATCTGGCGGAGCCTGCGTTGCGGCGCCTGGGCAGCGCGGCACGACCGAGGGGCCGTTCTGCTCCCAAGCGTCGCGGTTCTCGCCGAGATAATCGAGCGATGAACCGTTGTAGTTGAAGGCTCCGAAGGCCGGCGTGCCGCGGGCGTAGTGGCCGTTGGCGTCGTAGTTGGAGGTGCTCTGGCCAAAGTCGCGCAGCAGCCCAACCAGCTCCGGCGCGTATGGCCGCGCGTAAGAGAGCGTCGGCAGCGAATCGTTGATCGCCGTGATCGACGCAGGGAACGACTTTTGCGCGCCGGTGCTGAGCGCCGGGGCGTCCTGCATCAGCGAAGTGAAGTCGTTGTCGGCGCCGGGCTTACTGACCGTCAAAGCGAGGTTCGTGAGCGTTGGGTCGGCCTCAGTCAGCAGCGGCTCAAGATCGGCCAGGAACGGCGCGAGGTTCTTCGTCGCCGGCTTCGATGCGGCGACAAGCTGGTCAACCGAATTGAGCGTCGTGCGCAGATTGACAAAGGTGGTGCTGCCGCGACGCAGCGTCTGCGGCAGGTATTGGAGCGCCTCGGCCAACGACTCGTTTTCATCGCCGATCGCGCCAAGGCTGATGTTGGCGTTGGTAACGAGGTTGGTCAGCGTCGGCCCCTTCGCCGCCAAGGTGCCAACGACCGATGAGGTGCTCTGAAGCATCTGCTCGAGGGCCGGCTGGTCGCTGTTGAGCTTCTCGATCAGCCCGACCGTCGCATTGAGCGATGGAGAGAGGTACGGCAACCCCTTGCGCGCCTCGAGGCCGCGGCCGCGGTACCAAGTGCCAAAGCCTTGGATCACCTCGGCAAGGCCCTTCGTCGTCTCCGGGTCGAGCGTGTTGAAGAGCTGGTCGATGTCGACGATCGTCGTCGTCTGGTCGACTGGAATCGTCTCGCCTTCGGGCAGCAGCGGAGCGTTCTGAGGGCCCGGGGTCAGCGCGATGTAGCGGTTGGCGACGCCGGAGAGCGAGGTCGCGCGCATGATCGCCGTCGTCCCCTCGTGCAGCGGCGCGTACGGCTCCTCAACTTCGATCGTAACGTTGGCCTGATTGTTCGCCGTCAGCTCAATGTTGCTGACCTTGCCGACGCGCCGACCACCAACCTGAACGTCGTTGTCGTTGACCAGCTGGCCGGCCGTCTCGAAGGTCATCACGTAGGTCGGGTTGGAGCTGCCTCCGAAGAGGACGATCCCAACGAGCACGACTGCGACCGCCGCTACGAGCAGCGTGACTATGCGAGCCGGCTTCATGCCTGTCCGCCTGCCGTCATCCATGTCGGCCAGTCGTTAATCGCGCTACTCCATCCCCAGAGGACCTTGGGCGGAGCCGGAAAGGAACTGGCGCACAAAGTCGTTGTCGGAGTTGAAGAGCTCCTCTGCCGGACCGGCCTCAACGATCCGCCCGCGCCAGAGCACGGCGATGTACTCGGCAACGCGGCGGGCGCTCATGATGTCGTGCGTAATCACCGTGTAGGCGCCGCCGTTCTCTTGGTGGATCTCCTGAATCAGCTCGCAGAGCAGCGCCGTGCGGACCGGATCAAGGCCCGAATCGGGCTCGTCGAAGAGCACGATGTCGGGGTCCAGCACCAAGGCTCGAGCAAACCCGGCGCGCTTGCGCATCCCCCCGGAGAGCTCATTTGGCATCTTGTCGCCGGCGTCGGTGAGGCCAACCTCGGCGAGGCGAGCGTTGACGATTCCCATGATCTCGTCCTCGCTCCTGTCGGTGTGCTGGCGCAGCGGGAAGGCGACGTTGTCGAGCAGGTTCATCGAACCGAAGAGGGCGCCGTCTTGGAACAGTACGCCGAACTTCTTGCGCATCTCGAAGAGCTCTTCGTCGCGCAGGTTCGGGACCGACTCGCCGTGGACGAGCACATCACCGTCGTCGGGATAGAGCAGCCCGACCATGTGCTTGATGCAGACCGACTTGCCCGTTCCCGACGGCCCGAGGATCATCGAGATCTTTCCTTCAGGGAGGCCAAGATTGAGGCCTTTGAGGATCTTGTTGCGACCGAAGGCCTTGTGAACATCGATGAATTCAATCGCGTCTGGCACGCCGGTGGGCCGGTTCAGCCCGGTGTGCCAGCGGTACTCCTCTTCGCCGCCTGGCGCGGCCTCCTGGACGACCCTGACGCGCTCGGCCGGCTCGATTGGCTGATCATCCTTTTTTTCTTGCTCTGACATCGCTTAGCCTCCGATTGGTGCTCGCGGATTTTGGCCCCAGAAGAGCTGCGTGCCGAGCATCCCGATCAGATGCACGAGCACGATGTTGAGGACCATTGATTTCGCTGTTGCCGTACCGACGCCGACCGGGCCGCCGCTCGCCGTGTAGCCGTAATAACAGCCAACGAGCACGATCACAGTCGCCATCGTCATCGCCTTTAGCGCGCTGAATAAGAGGTCGGGAGGGTTTTGGAACTGCCAAAAAATTAGTGAATAGCCGCCTTGCGACACCTCTCCAATCTGAATCACGACGGCGAGGTAACTGGCCGCGAAACCGGCGCCGACGGCCGAGATGTAAAGGAACGGCAGCACCATCCAAGCGGCCAGCAGCCGTGTCGCGCAGAGGAAGGTCATCGAATCGATTCCCATCACTTCGAGCGCGTCGATCTCCTCGGTGATCCGCATCGAGCCGATCTCGGCGACGATTCCGGTGCCAACCTTGGCCGCCATCATGTAGCCGAAGGCGTAAGGAACAAGCTCGCGCAGGTCGCACCAGGCGGCGAAGACGCCGGCGTAGGCCGGCGAGCCAACCGAGCGGTTGAAGTAGGCGCCCTCGATCCCGCATTGCAGGCCGATGATGAAGACGAGGCCCCAGATCACGAGCGCCGAGGAGACGATCAGAATTCCCGACTGGCGCAGCGCCTCGCCGAAGAACTTCAGCACCTTGAGGCCGACGACCTCAACCACGATTGTGCTGCAGAACTTCGTGATTTCGCCGAATGAGACGAGCAGATCACGAGGGACGGCGAGCCAGCTGTTTGGATTCATCGCTCGCTCAGCCCCTTAGCGGATGACGTTGATTTCGGGGTGGGTCGCGAGCAGCGTCTGCGTGAAGACGTAGTTGAAAGCGAAGATCCCAAGGAACGAGATCACGACCGCCTGGTTGACTGCGCGACCAACGCCGGCGGCGCCACCGGACGCAGTCATCCCCTTGTAACAGCAGACGATCGCGATGATCGCGCCGTAACAGGTGCATTTGAGGACCGAACCCCAGAGGTCGGTGACTGAGGCGTTGGTGAAGAATGTCGCCCAGAAAGGCCCCAGCGGGGCGTGGTAGACGAGCGTCGCGAGAATTCCACCGAAGATGCCGAACAGCAGCGCGTAAATGTCGAACAGGCCTGTTACCAGCATCAGCGCCAAGAAGCGCGGCACAACGAGGTTCTTGACTGGGTCGACGCCGAGCACCTGGAGCGCGTCGAGCTCCTCGCGAATCTTGCGCGCTCCGAGGTCTGCGGTGATCGCCGTACCGGCCACTCCGGCCAGCACGATCGCCGTCACCAGCGGCGCAAATTCGCGGATTGAGGCGAGCACGAAGAAGCCGCCGAGACGGTCCAAAGCGCCGAAAAGAACGAGGAAGTTTGCTGCCTGGAGCCCCGGCGCGCCGTAGCCGAAGGCAACCGTTGAGATCAAGAGCGGGAACCAGCAGAGCCGCAGCGCGAAGAGGAACTGGAGGATGAACTCGCCGCCGTAAGGGAACGGTGGGCGCACGGCAGAGATGATCGTCTTGCCGGTCAGGATCATCATGTCCCCAACCTGCTCGAAGAAGTCGCGTGCTGGAGCGATTGTCCGATCGGCGGCGCTTCGAGCCATCTCTCCCCCTCTCTCCGGTTGACCTTCAGAAACAGCGCAAATTCACTGACTGTGGCATCTTACGGCAGCCAGCGGGGTAGTGACAACCGCAACCGTTCGGTCCGCCAACCGGGCGCCCCAAAGCTCCTCCTCAAGTAGGCCTTGCTGTGCTAGCGTCGCGACTCGTGGGCAGCTCAGCTTCGCCAAAGATCACGCTCGGCTGCATCGCGGCAGCCGCCCTGCTGGCTGCCTGCGTCGGCGGCTGCGGCGGCTCGGGAGAGATGCAGGACGCAAACGAGGCGGCCGGCGATTATGAGGTCGCGATCTCGCAGGCCTCGTTCCCGCGCAGACAGGGTTTGGGCGAGAGTTCAAAGCTCAAGATCACGGTCCAGAACGTCGGCACGCGCGAGATTCCCAACGTCACGATGACCGTCAACGGACTCAACTACCGCACTACCGAGCCCGGCGTTGCCGATCCCGAGCGCCCCTTCTGGGTGGTCAATCTCGGCCCAGTCAACGGCACCACTGCATACGTCAACACGTGGGCGCTAGGGCCGCTCGCGGCCGGTGACGAGCGCCAGTTTGTTTGGTCGCTGAGCGCAACACAAGCGGGCACGCGGACGCTTGAATACCGCGCCGGAGCTGGGCTCAATGGCAAGGCGCGGGCGGTAACGGCCGATGGCGGGATCCCCGCCGGAACGCTCACAGTCAACGTCACGCGACGCCCGCAAGATTCCAGCGTAGACCCCGCCACCGGGCAGGTCGTACAGAAGGGTGAGTAGCCGCCCCGCGCTACTACTTGGCTTCGTCGGCCGCCTCCGGGTGAGCCTGCAGGACCTCTTCACCTGACTCGCCGGTGCGCACGCGATAGGCGTTGTCGACCGGCATGATGAAAACCTTGCCGTCGCCGACGGCGCCGGTGCGGCCGTGCTTGAGGATCGACTCGACTACAGCTTCAACGTCCTCGTCGGAGACGACGCAGTTGATCTGCACCTTCGGCCTCAGGTAGTTGGTCAGTTCGGCGCCTCGGTAGGTCTCGACAATGCCCTTCTGACGGCCCGATCCCTTCACCTCAAGGACCGTCATCGATGGGAAGCCCAGCTCCAACAGCTCCAGTCGGATCGGCTCGAAAGCCTCGTGACGGATGATTGCTTCGATCTTCTTCATTACGCAAGCTCCTTTTAGCTGCTTATGAGGATACGCCCGGAGAACCGAGCTGGGGCGCCGCACCGTAGCCAACGAGCTCCGGTGCCGGGATGAACTGTTCTGGGTAGCCATACATGCCGTGCTCGGAGATGTCGAGCCCAGCATCTTCTTCGGCCTCGGTTACGCGCAGACCGTAAGTCTTCTTGATCACCCAGAAGGTCGCGTAGCTGGTGATGAAGACGAAGGCGAAGACGACGACGACGCCGATCACCTGGTCGCCGAGCTGACTGAACGAGCCTGTGTAGAAGAGGCCGCCGTTGCCGACGGCGTTGTACTCGGCCAGCACCGGCAGCGTGAAGAGGCCACAGGAGAGCGTGCCCCAGACGCCGCAGAGACCGTGGGCGGTTAGCGCACCGACAGGATCGTCGAGCCGCTTGTCGATCGCGTAGACGCCGAGCGGGACGATGAAACCGGCGATCAGGCCGATCACGACGCCGGCCCACGGAGCCACATAACCGGACGGAGCGGTTACTGCGACGAGCGCGCCGATCATGCCGTTGCCGGCCATGCCGATGTCGATCGTGCGCGTCTTCAGCCAACTGACGAGCAGCGCGCCGATCGTGCCGGCACCTGCTGCCAGCAGCGTGACGATCGCCACTTCGGTGAAGCGGCCGTCCATCGCGCCGAGCGTGGAGCCCGGGTTGAAGCCGAACCAGCCGAGCAGCAGGATGATCACGCCGAGGCCAAAGAGCGGCATGTTGTGGCCGGGAATCGCCCGCGGTCGCCCCTGCGCGTCGTACTTGCCTTTACGCGCGCCGAGCAGCAACAGCACCGCCAGGCCGGCTGTCGCGCCGACGAGGTGGACGGCTGTCGAACCGGCGAAGTCCTGCATGCCGAGGTTGGCCTGAAGCCAGCCGCCGCCGAAGACCCAGCCCGAGGCGATCGGATAGATCAGCCCGGCGAAGATCACGGCGAAGATCACGTAGACGCCGAACTTGATCCGCTCCAGCGTCGTACCCCAGACGATCGCCAGCGAGACGGCGCAGAAGACGAACTGGAAGAACCACTTCGATTCGATCGTCGCGTCGGAGAAGCCCATCACCGGGAATGCGGTCGTCGGGTCGCCGTAGTCGCGCAAGAAGAAACCTTCAGTACCGATGATCTTGCCGCTGGCGCCACCGAATGCCAGCGCGAAGCCAACCGCCCAGTAGATGATTGCCGCGATCGAGAAGTTGGTAAGGATTTTGGCGACGATCGTGCCGGCGTTCTTGCCGCGCGAGAAGCCAATCTCCAGAAGCGCGAAGCCGGCCTGCATGAAGAGCACTAGACAGGCGGCGACAAATACCCACATTGAGTTGATGCCAACCGTGTCGGGAACGCCGACGGCGTTGAAGACATCGGCCGAAGCGACGGCCGGCGCGGCCAGCAACGTCACGGCGCTGGTGATTGCGGTGGTTATCAGTGCAGAGCGCTTCATCGGACCTCCAGATTGATTTGACGGCAAGTCTTGCGCTCAATCCGCGCTGCGCTATTAGCCGCAGGTAGAAAGATCGAACGTCGTCGCTCTCCAATTGGGAGAATCGCTTGCTCGCCAGCCCCGCCCCGCTAGGGCGTACCGCGCAGCACTCGGTTTAGACATCGGGATAACGTGCGCAGCAGAGATCGCTTCTAGTCTCGTCAATTGTCACCCGCGCGTTGAGCGCAAAAACCAACAAATCTGGAGATCAAGATGGCCTCGAAGACCCGTCAGCAGAACGTAATCGCAGCGCAGTGGGCAGCAAGCTCAGATGGCAGCGGCCAGTCCGACATCACCGAATCGGCGGCCGCGATCTACGGCGAGAACGTCTTCAATCTGGCCGCCCAGAAGGCGCGCCTGCCAAAAGCCGTCTTCACGAAGCTGCAGAAGACTCTCGCCGACGGCGCGCCGCTCGACCCGGCCCTAGCCGACGCCGTCGCCGACGCGATGCGCGCCTGGGCAATGGAGCACGGAGCTACTCACTTCACGCACTGGTTCCAGCCACTGACGAACATGACGGCCGAGAAGCACGACTCGTTCTTTGAACCGGTTGGCGACGGCACGGCGATCGCCAACTTCTCCGGCAAGGAGCTGATCCAAGGTGAACCAGACGCATCCTCATTCCCGACCGGCGGCATCCGCGCCACCTTCGAGGCTCGCGGCTACACGGCTTGGGACCCAACATCGCCGGCCTTCATTCTCGAGAACCCAAACGGTTCGGTGCTCTGCATCCCGACCGCCTTCGTCTCCTGGACCGGCGAAGCGCTCGACCACAAGACGCCGCTGCTGCGCTCGATGGACTCGCTTTCGAGCGTTGCGCTGCGGGCACTGAAGCTGTTCGGCGACAAGGCCGCTGGCCGCGTCTTCACGACCGTCGGCCCGGAGCAGGAGTACTTCCTGATTGACGAGCAGTACTTCTATGAGCGGCCCGATCTCTACACGACCGGCCGCACGCTCTTCGGCGCCAAGCCTCCGAAAGGCCATGAGCTAGACGAGCACTACTTCGGAACGATTCCAGAGCGCGTACTGGCCTGCATGCTTGAAACCGAGCGCGAGCTGCAGCGGCTCGGCGTGCCGGTGAAGACGCGCCACAACGAGGTTGCCCCATCGCAGTACGAGCTGGCGCCGATCTTCGAGAACTCGAACGTCGGCTCCGACCATCAGCAGCTGACGATGCAGGTGCTCGAGAACGTCGCTCGTCGCTACGGCCTCGTCTGCCTGATGCACGAGAAGCCGTTTGCCGGCGTCAACGGTTCCGGCAAGCACAACAACTGGTCGATGGGCACAGATAGTGGCCAGAATCTGCTCGAGCCCGGCGACACGCCGGCCGAGAACATTCAGTTCCTCTTCTTCTGCGTCGCCGTTATCGCCGCCGTTGATCGCCACCAGGAGCTGCTCCGTGCCAGCGTTGCCAACGTCGGCCAGGACCATCGTCTTGGCGCCAATGAGGCACCGCCGGCGATCATCTCGATCTTCCTCGGCAGCGAGCTCGAGCGTGCCTTCAACGCCGTCGCCTCAGGCAAAGCGGCCGACAGCGCAGCCGGCAACTTCCTCGGCCTCGGCACGCCGGTGCTGCCGCCGCTGCCGCTCCACGGCGGCGACCGCAACCGCACCTCGCCGTTCGCATTTACGGGCAACAAGTTTGAGTTCCGCGCGCTTGGCTCGAGCATGTCGCTCGGTTTTGTCAACACGGCGCTGAACACGATCGTCGCTGAGTCGATCGACATCATGGTTGATGAGGTTGAGGCGGCGAAGAAGAAGGGCAAGAAGCGCCCCGAAGCGATCCTCGAGACGATCAAGAAGAACTGGAAGGCGCACAAGCGGATCGTCTTTGACGGCGACGGATACGCCGACGCATGGCAGAAGGAGGCGGCCAAGCGCGGCCTGGCAAACCTGCGCACGACTCCCGACGCGCTGCCTTGGCTGGTCGCGAAGTCGACGATCCAGGTCTTTGAGCGCTACGACGTGCTCAACGAGCGCGAGCTCGAAGCCCGCTTTGAGGTTGCCGTTGAGCAGTACTCAACGAAGCTGAACATCGAAGCTGAGACCGCCGCTTCGATCGCCCGGACGATGATCCTTCCGGCCGCCGTCCGCTACCTAGCCGAGTGCAAGGAGGCCGGGGTGACGGCGCTTGCCAGCGAGATGAAAGCCTCGACCGACGAGCTCGTCAAGCGGCTGAAGGTGCTCGAGAAGGCCAACGCGAGCCACCCGGCCGCCGATGGGCTCAAAGAGGCGGAGTACATGCGCGACAAGGTGATCCCGGCGATGGACAAGGCGCGCGAGACGGCCGACAAGCTCGAAGGGCTCGTCGCAGATGATCTCTGGCCGCTTCCGAAGTACTCGGAGATGCTCTTCATCAAGTAGCCCTGAGGTTTTCGGGTTCCGGTGGCCGCGAAGCAAGCAGCTTTGTCGTGGGCTGTTTGCGCGGCTGAGGCTACGACGGAAATAGTTGAAGGAAGATCAAGAGGCAGGCACCGATTATTCCCAAGATCGCCGCCGCCACGCCGATCGTTATGGCGGGCGCAAGCGGCTCAGTCGGCAGCAGCCAGCGTCGCAGCAGCCTCGAGAGTTGCGGCAGCCAGATCAACATCACCAGCGACATCGCGATCGCGTTGGTCAACAGGGTCGACAGCGCGAAAGGCACTGTCACCAACTGAGCCAGAATCTCGTGGGCGATAATCACGGTCGGGTAGAGCGCCATGATCCCCGTGATCAGCTGCTTCCACTTTGTCGGTGCACCCGGTCCGGCCTCA
>CAJBXY010000151.1 GCA_903959665.1 uncultured Solirubrobacterales bacterium
CTGCTGATGAACAACGGCTCCGACGCTCAAGCGATCGACCTTTGGGGCGCCGGCGGCTACGCCGCCCTTCAGCGCGGCTGGAACGTGTTGATCTTCGATGGCCCAGGACAAGGCGGAATGCTGTTCGAGAAGAACCAGACCTTCATCCCCGAGTGGGAGAAGGTGATCAATCCGATCGTTGACTGGCTGCGCCGCCGCTCCGACGTGGACCGCGACCGGATCGTTCTCAGCGGTTCAAGCTTCGGCGGCTGCCTCGTGCCGCGCGCAGCAGCCTTCGAGCCTCGGTTGGCCGCGATCAGCACCGACCCCGGCGTGATCTACGCGGGCAGCACTTGGACCGACGGCCTGAGCACCTTCCCTGGAATGCTGGAAGCCTTCGCCGCCGGCGACAAGGCGACCTTCAACTCCAACTGGGACAGCTACACCTCGGCCGAACCGGCCAACAGCCGTTTCGGCCTCTCCAAGCGGCTTGAGATCATGCCAGGCTCAACGATGTTCGAGAAGTACACGCAGCTCGTGAAGTACAACAACCGCTCAGTACTGCCGAAGATTCACCGCCCGGCGCTGGTGATCAACAACGAGATCGAGCAGTTCTTCCCCGGCCAACCGAAGGCCCTCTTCGACCTGCTGCGCAACAGCCGCGGAAAGAAGTACGTCACCTTCACAGCCGCGCAAGGCGCCCAGTACCACTGCGAGCCGATGGATCCACAGAAGCGCAACGACACCGTGATCGACTTTTTCGACGACGTCGTCGGCCGCTGAACCGTCGCCCGCCGCGATCAACGCGCGTACGATTAAGTTGATGAGCAATTCCACCCGCAGAGGCTTCATTCAGTCGGCGCTAGGCGCCGGCGCTGCGGTTGGCGCCGGTTCGCTGATAACTGCGGCAGCAAGCAGCGCTGGCGCCGCAGGTATCCCGGCGCCTGCCGGGAAGCTCCTCAGCACGAAGGGAATGCCTTACCGCCAGGACGATCCACGCTGGGGCAAGAAGCTGATGTGGGATCGCAAAGAGGTGGTCAAGGTTGCGCGCGAGTTCAACGACGAAACGCGCGCCGACGCTGAATCTCTGCTCTACCCATACAGGGACGGCAACAACATCGCCAACGAAGGCTGCATGCTTAGCTGCCTGGCGATGGTGCTGAAGATGCTGGCGCCGGCCGCGAAGCCCTCGTGGACTCCGGCAACGCTAAACCGCGCCGCGCAAGACGCCTACTACTACACGCGCTCGGGCCTTTCGATGGTGACGCTCTACCCAGACCTCGTCTCCGAGATGTCCGAAGGCCGAGTTGGCCTAGCGATGGCGCAGGATTACCTCCCCGGCGTCAAGGGCTGGCGGCGCGTTTACGCCAACACCTCGCCGCTGCTGCGCGCCTACCGCTCGCTGACCCCCGCCCAGCGCAGCAACTACCTCGTGATGATCAAGACCGGCACCTACGACGACACCGCCTCCAGCCACTACGCGCTGCTGCACCCAAACTCCGAGCAGTCGCCCGACGAGGCAGACGCGCTGCTTCTGGACCCAGCCGAGCCGCGCAGCCACAAGGGCGACTGGACGATGACCGACTCGGCAAAGTGGATCGGTCAGGAGCCGCAGATCAAGCGCGACTGGCGCAAGGCCGGAATTCAGCCGACGCAGATCGGTGGAGCTTGGATCTTCTCGCGCTGGGATCCGGCGACCGGCGAGCCGCTGATCGGGCCGCTGGTTCAGTCTTGGTCGCAGCAGCTGGCCGCCGGGTAGCCAGAAATCGGGCGAGCACGTTCGATGCATCGGGGCCGCGATTCGAAC
>CAJBXY010000152.1 GCA_903959665.1 uncultured Solirubrobacterales bacterium
CTGGAGCGTCGTGACGATGCCGATCGCTGCCAGCAGAATTACGGCCGGCGCGAGCAGTGAGAAGTTGCCGAGCCCAAGCCCATTCACGAACAGCAGTCCTACGGAGAGGATTACGACGCGCGTTGCGCGGCTGCCGATCCCAACCTTGCAGTCAACGCCGAGCGCTTCGGCGCGGGCGCGGGTGTAACTGACCATCACTGAAGCGAGGATCGCGACGGCGCAGATCGCCGCCTCGGCTCCTTGCCCCTGCTGGGCGAAGTGGTAGGCAACCGCTGCCAGCACGACGCCCTCCTCAACGCGGTCGAGCGTGGAGTCAAGGAAGGCGCCAAATGGCGACCCTTTGCCCGACATCCGCGAGTAGCGCCCGTCGAGCGTGTCGCAGATCGAACCGATGATGTAGGCGATGCCGCCGAGCACGATCATGTCGGCGAAGATCAGCCCCGCTGCGACGAGGCAGAGCGCGAAGCCGGTCAGCGAGATTGCGTTCGGCGTCAGTCTTGATTCGATCAGCGCGTCGCGCATCGCTTCGCGCCGCTCGCCGGGGACGCGGCTACTCATAGGTTGTCGCCGGCCGATGAGCAGTAGGAGCTCCGGTTGGCCATCCGCTCAAGATCAAAGCGCGCGGCGATTGAGATTCGCCCCGGGCGTACCGGAGTGACCTCGGTCCAGCCGCCTTTCGCGCGGGCCAGGCAGGCAGATCCCTCGGTCACCGTGAAGTAGCTTGTCCAACGCACGCGGACGATCATAGGCGCGGCGCGGTGCGCTTGGATTGTGAAGTTGTCGCTGCCGAGCTTGACGAGCTCGCCCGGGCCGGTCAGTAGCGGCGTGTGGTCGGTCACTTCGTAAACCTTCCAGTGAGCGCTGCTCCAGAGTGGCTTCAGCCAGCTCGGTTGCGAAGCGATCACGGCCAACTCGCGGCGGCTGCTTGGGTCTGGCGCCGCGTCGGGGACGGCTATGTAGCGGACCGCGTTGCGCCCCAGCCAGCGGTGGTATTCGGCGGCGCTGAAGGGCTTCTCTTTGCGGTAGAAGAGAGCGCCGTATTTCGTGTCAAGCTGCGTCGACCAACCACGCGCGAGCGTGATCTGGGGCGCAAGGTAGGCGGCCTCCCAGTGGGCTCGCGTGAACGGCACCTCGACGCGGAACGGATTGTCGCCTTTCGTCTTGAAGTAATCGATCACCGGCTGGTGGTAGACCGCTGCCGTAGACGGGTCGACCGCTCCCTTGGCCGTTTCGCGCAGCGGCCCAAGCAGCTGCCAGCAGGCGACGGCGGCGGCGATCAATACGACTACGCGGAGATGTTTCAGCGGTGTCGGGCGGCTCAGAATCAACGCGATCAGGAGCGGGCCGGCGCAGAGCACTCCGAGCCTGGCGACGTTCTCTCCGAGCGGCGAGGGGATCAGCGAGGCGAGGATGCAGACCGGCGCGTAGAGCCATGCTCCGATCTGAAGCGCGCGGCGCTTGGGGCCCGCCAATAGTGCGATCGCGATCGTCGCGGCGACCGGAATTATCGTGCTGCGCAGCGGGTAGGGCTGCACTCCCCCTTCCGGAAAGCCCAGCGCCATCACCAGCACGGTGATCGCGCTGGCAACTGCCGCCGCCGCCGCCGCGCGCGAACGTTCGGCGATTGAGAGCGCGGTAGCGGCGAGCACAACGAAGGCGCCGGCGACAGGGCTCGCTGCCGCGCAGGCGACGGCGGCGATCAGCGCCAGCGCCGTCTTTTTGCGATCGAGCGCCAGCAGGCAGGCGAGGCCGAACGTCACACCGAGCGCGAAAGTGATCCGCCCGATCATTAGGTCGCCGACAGCGGCGAAGGCGAACCAGACCGTCGCCCAGCGCGCTGCCCGCGCCGGGAAGTGGGCACTCATCAGCCGCTCAAAGAGAATCGCCGACGCCGTGACGGCGAGCGCGCCGAGAAGCCGCGGGCCAAGCAGCGCCGCGAGCGGAGGGAAGAGCAGGCTGTAGCCGGGCAGGTTGTGGCCGCCGTACCAAGACGAATCCCAAACGAGGAAGCCTTCGCTGCGAAAGAGCGTCGCTCTGAAGACCTGCGCAGCGAGGTCCGGCGTCGGTGGGGCGAGCAGCAGCCAGATGGCTGCGAGCGCCGCAGCCAAGATCCAGATTGGCGCTGCGGCGCGCTCGCGGGCGAACGCCGTGCTCATCGTCCGATCATACTCGCGCGGCCGCCGCTTACCGAGCGAATTGTTACGGAGCGTTGAAGAACTCGGCGACCTTTTCGATCACGTCGGGTCTGTCAAACCACGGCCAGTGGCCGGCGTCGGGCAGGTGAATCACTTCGCTCGGCCCGCCGAGAGCTGCTGCGTAGTCGTCTGCGAAGTGGCTTGGGATGTAGGGGTCGTGGTCGCCCCAGATGATCAGCGCAGGGCATTCGATTGCGCGCAGGTTTGTGCCTAGCGCTGCGAGCTTCGTTTCCGGGCTCGTGCGGTAAAGCTCGAGGATCGCGCGCTGTGTTCCTTGATCGAAGTGGTCGTCGACTGAGCGGATGAACCGATCCGGAAGCGGGCCTGGCTTGAAGTTCGCTTCGCGCGAGAGCTGCTTGAAGACGAGGCGGTTGCTGGAACCCATCAACAGCTCACCGACTGCTCGCGTGCGCCAAGCGCGGGCAATGCGGTGCCAGCGGTAGTCGGGAAGCAGCGGCACGGCGTTGATGATCACGAGCCGTTCGACTTTCTCCGGGAAGCGCTGCGCCCAGCTCAGCCCAACTGCGCCCCAGTCGTGCACGAGCAGCTGGACCTTCTCTAGTTCGTGGTGTTCACAGAACCATTCGATGAAGCGGTCGAAGCCTTCAACCGTGTAGTCGCGATTGCCGCGCTTGGAGCTGCGGCCAAAGCCGGGCAGGTCGGGAGCGAAGCCGCCGGTCAGCTTGAGGAATTCAGTCCAATCATCACTGTTGCTCGGAACGCCGTGGAGGTAGAGCGGTGGCGCCGCCGGGCTCGGGCCGCTGCGCCAGAAGATCGGCTCTCCGTCAATAATTTCGGTCTCTTCGCTGAGCTCCACCATCGCCTCCCGCACGATACCGTCAGGCCGATGGCGACCCGCATCCCAACCGTGGCGCGAAAGGATTGGAAGCCGCCGACGGCGCGCCGCGTCGCAGCGATCCGCCAGCGGCTGCGCGAGATCTATGGCGTTCCCTTGATTGAGCCGCACGGCGACCCGCTCGGCGAGCTGATTCTTACGGTCCTCTCGCAGTCAACAAACGATCGCAATCGCGATCTTGCCTTCATACGCTTGCGCAATCGCTTCGCAAGCTGGGAGGAGGTACGAGCGGCGCCTGTCGATGAGGTTGAGGCGGCAATTCGCCCGGGCGGAATCTCGAAGGTCAAGTCGCAGCGAATTCACGACATTCTCGAGGCGATCGGTGATCCGCTCGATCTCGAATGGATGCGCGAGGCTCCGCTGGCCGAGTCGCAGGCTTACCTCTGCGCACTTCCGGGCGTTGGCCGCAAGACGGCAGCCTGCGTGCTTTGTTTCTCATTCGGCCTGCCGGACGTGCCGGTGGATACGCACGTCTCGCGCGTTGGGATGCGGCTCGGTTTGCTGCGCCCCGGCGCCCCCTTTGAGGAGCTTCACGACGAATTGGCTCGAATCACGCCGGAAGGGGCTGCGCTCGAATTCCACATGAATCTGCTGCGCCATGGGCGGCGTACCTGCCACGCCCGCAAGCCGGACTGCGGCGGCTGCGCATTGGCCAGGATGTGCCCTTCGCGGGGGATCTGAGTAGCTCATTAGAGGGACCACAAAGATCTGCTACACTTCCACTAAGATTTTGTGGCGGGTTGCCCTTAGGTTTGGGCGCTCTGCCGGTAAACGTTGGCCAATAAGGCCGCA
>CAJBXY010000153.1 GCA_903959665.1 uncultured Solirubrobacterales bacterium
ACGGAGTCAGGGAAGGTTGTCTCCTCCCACTCGTCGGCATGGGGAGCGAGTTCCTTCTTGGCGAAGTTGCTGATCGACTCACGCAGCTGCTCGTGCTCATCGGTGAAGATGAAGTGAGCACGCTTCTGATCGAAGTCGGGCTTTAGAACTGACGAAGTGGCGGCCATCCGGTGCTCCTTCTTTGACGGGGTGTCTAACGGTACCGCAGAGCGGTGAGCGGGCACCGGCCAGCGATGCGGCGTAGCCTTACAGCGATGACCGACGAGATCGTCCTTTACACGGCTGAGAACAAGATCGCGACGATCGCGCTGAACCAGCCCGATTCACGCAACGCGCTCTCCGATGCGCTACTCGACGCGCTGATCGCAGCCTTTGAGCGCGCCCGCGACGACCAGGAGGTCGGCTGCGTCGTACTCGCCAGCACGCATGAAACGGTCTTCTCGGCCGGCGGCGACCTTGGCGGCTTCGCTGAGGAGCTGACCGCTGAGCAGCGCTACGAGCGGCTCGCCCGCTTTCCAGCGCTCTTCGAGCTGATCGGCACGCTCGGCAAGCCAACTATCTGCGCCGCCCGCGGCCATGTGCTCGCCGGCTCGCTAGGCATCGCGCTGGCCTGCGATCTCGTCGTCGCCAGTGAGAAGGCGACCTTCGGCACGCCGGAGCTGAACGTCGGCGTATTCCCGTTCATGATCATGGCGCTGATCTACCGCAACGTGCCGCGCAAGAAGACGACCGAGATGCTGCTGCTCAGTGAGCGGATCGACGCCACTGAGGCTGAGCGGCTTGGAATCGTCAACAAGGTCGTTCCGCTCGAAGAGTTCGACGAGGCGGTAACCGAGTGGGCGGCAAAGCTAGCTTCGAAGTCGCCGCTGCTGATGCGGATGGGCAAGGATGCGATCTGGAAGCAGCAGGACATGGACCTAATTGAGGCGCTCGACTTCCTCCGCGGCCAGCTTGGCGAGGCGCTCGGCACCGAGGACATTCGCGAAGGCGTCAGCGCCTTCTTCGAAAAGCGCGAGCCGCAGTGGAAGGGTCGCTGAAGCGGCAAGCGGTGCCGTAGTACCGTCTGAGCAATGACGACTAGTGATGCTGAAGAGACCGCTGGAATTCTGCGCCCGCTGGTAGAAGAGCTCGCCGCCCGCCGCGAGCACGCAATGCTCGGTGGAGGCCAGGAACGGATCGACCGTCAGCACGAGAAGGAGAAGCTGACCGCGCGCGAGCGGCTTGCGCTGCTGATCGACGACGGAACCTTCGTAGAGCTAGGCATTCACGGCGGAATTCACTACTCGGTTCGCGGCCTTGAAGACAAGGACGCGCCCGCCGACGGCGTGATCTGCGGCTACGGCAAGGTTGACGGCCGGATGGTCGCCGTCTGCGCCTACGACTTCACAGTGATGGCAGGTTCGATGGGAATGACAGGCGAGACCAAGGTCGGTCGCCTGCGTGCTCTTGCCTTGACGAAGCGGATCCCTTTCATCTGGCTGCTCGATTCGGCCGGCGCGCGAATCCAGGAGGCGGTCGGTTCGCTCTTCGCCGGCTCCGGCCACCTCTTCCGCGAACAGGTCGTGATGAGCGGAGTGATTCCGCAGGTCGCCGCTTTGATGGGCCCCTGCTCGGCAGGAACGGCCTACATCCCGGCGCTTGCCGACTTCGTGCCGATGGTCAAAGGCCGCGGTTCAATGGCTCTCGCCGGGCCGCACCTCGTGCGCGCAGCCGTCGGTGAGGACGTAACGCAGGAGGAGCTTGGCGGCTCGCGGATTCACTGCCGCAAATCGGGCGTCGGCGACCTTGAAGTTGAGTCCGACGAGGCCTGCATCGAGGCGATCAAGCAGTACCTCTCCTACATGCCGACAAATTGCGAAGAGGCACCGCCGATCTCCGAGTGCACAGACCCGATTGAGCGCGCCGAAGAGGCGCTGCTCGACGCGCTTCCGGACTCAAACCGCCAGCCGCACGACATGTACAACATCATCGCCCAGATCGTTGACGACGGCGAATGGTTTGACATGAAGCCGCAGTTCGCGAAAACGATCATCACCTGCTTCGCGCGCTTCGGCGGGAGGCCGGTGGGGATCGTCGCCAACCAGCCGCGCCAGCTCGGCGGAATCCTTGACAACGACTCGGCCGACAAGGCCGCGCGCTTCGTCAATCTCTGCAACGCCTTTGGTATTCCGCTGCTCTTCCTGATGGACGTGCCTGGCTTTATGGTCGGCACCAAGGTTGAGGCCGACGGGATCATCCGCCACGGCGCAAAGATGCTTTACGCCGTCTCCAACGCGACGGTGCCGAAGATCACGGTGATCATCCGCAAGGCCTACGGCGCCGGCTACTTCGTGATGAACGGCAGCGCCTACGAGCCCGATGTAATCGTCGCCTGGCCAAGCGCTGAAATCAGCGTGATGGGGGCTGAAGGGGCGGTCGAGATCGTGATGCGCCGCCAGGTTGATGAGGCCGATGATCCGGAGGCGAAGAAGAAGGAGCTGATCGCCGGTTACCAGAGCCTGATCGACGTTTACATCGCCGCCAAGAGCGGAATGATCGATGATGTGATCGACCCGCGCCAAACGCGCGAGATTGTCTGCCGTGGCTTTGAGATGGCATCAACGAAGCGCCTTGAGCGCCCGTGGAAGCGCCAAGGCGTGGTCCCGGTTTAAGCGATGGCTGCTTCAGAGCTTCCAGTCGTAGGGCATTGGATCGGCGGCAAGCCCGATGCGGGCAGCGCGGGCCGCTTCGGCGACGTCTTCGACCCAGCAACCGGCGCCGTTCAGCGCCAAGTGGCGCTCGCCAATGAGGCCGACGTAGACCGCGCCGTGCTCGCCGCCCGCGCCGCCTTCCCGGCTTGGGGTGGGGCGTCTCTAGCCAAGCGCCACGCCGTGATGTTCGCCTTCCGCGAGCTGCTCTTCGCTCGCGCCGACGAGCTCGCGGCGATCGTCACCTCCGAGCACGGCAAGACGCTCGACGACGCCCGCGGCGAAGTGCAGCGCGGCCTCGAAGTGGTCGAGTTCGCCTGCGGCATCGC
>CAJBXY010000154.1 GCA_903959665.1 uncultured Solirubrobacterales bacterium
CAAGGCGGAATCAGCGATCTTGTTGAAGCGTTCCGCTCCAGCAGCCCCGACGCGCTGATTCTGCTCACCCCCGTCTCCGACCCGGAGAACTACGGCGTCGCAGAGCTCGACGGCGACCGCGTGATCAGCCTGCAAGAGAAGCCACCGGAACCAAAGACAGACCTTGCGCTGGTTGGCGTCTACATGTTCACGGCTGGAATTCACGACGCGGCTCGGGCGATAAAGCCATCGGCCCGCGGCGAGCTCGAGATCACCGACGCGATTCAATACCTCGTTGACGACGGCAAGCGCGTTGAGCCGCACGTTGTTCAAGGCTGGTGGAAGGACACCGGCCGGCTCGAAGACATGCTCGAAGCGAACCGGCTGGTACTCGACACGGCCGAGCGCCGGATCGACGGCGAGCTGATCGATTCGACCTGCGAAGGGCGAGTAATCGTCGAAGCCGGAGCGGTTCTTGAGCGCTCAACCGTTCGCGGCCCGGCCGTAATCGGCGCCGGCGCGCGGCTGATCGACGCTTACGTTGGCCCGTACTCGGCGATCGGCGAGCGCTGCGTCGTTGAGCGCGCGGAGGTTGAAAACTCAATCCTGCTCGAAGGCAGCTCGGTTACCGACCTCAATGCTCGCGTCGAATCCTCGCTGCTGGGCCGCGACGTGACTATCGCCCGCTCCGAGGGGCAGCCATCCGCTTACCGCTTCCTCGTAGGAGACCGATCCGACATCGGAGTTGTCTGAAGGTGGGAAAGCTGCTCGTTACCGGTGCCAAAGGGATGCTCGGCCAGGCGGTCGTGGCGGCCGCAGAGAAGTCCTCTGATCAAACGCTCGCGCTTGGGCGTGGCGAGCTCGACATCACCGACGCCGCTGCCGTAACCGCAACGATCGATCAGTTCGAACCGGATGCGCTAATCAACTGCGCAGCTTGGACCGACGTTGATGGCGCTGAAGCCGAGGAAGCTGCCGCCACCGAGATCAACGGCGCCGGCGCGGCAAACGTCGCCGCTTCATGTGAGGCCAGCGGCGTGCGCCTGGTTCACGTGTCGACCGACTATGTCTTTGACGGCGCCGCGACCGAGCCGTATCTCGAATCCGATCCGGTAAGCCCCCAGTCTGCCTACGGCCGCAGCAAACTCGCCGGAGAAGCTGCGATTGAGGCCGCCGGTGGCGACTACGCGATCGTCCGCACCGCTTGGCTCTTCGGCGCTGGCGGCTCCAACTTCGTTGACACGATGCTCAGGCTTGGCGGCGAGCGCGAACAGATCGAGGTCGTCACCGACCAGATCGGCTGCCCAACTTGGACCGGTCACCTCGCGCCGGCGCTAATTGCCTGCGCGGCGGCCGACGAAACCGGAATCTTCCACGCCGTCGGCGGCGGCCGCTGCAGCTGGTTCGAATTGGCAAGCGAAACGATCTCGCTGGCCGGCCTTGACTGCAAGGTTCAGCCGACGACAACCGAGTCGTTCCCCCGCCCCGCGCCGCGCCCGGCTTTCAGCGTGTTGGGAAGCGAACGTGGCGACGAAGCAATAGTCCTGCCAGACTGGCACGAAGGGCTCCGCGGCTATCTGGCCGCAGCGGGCGTAATCG
>CAJBXY010000155.1 GCA_903959665.1 uncultured Solirubrobacterales bacterium
AACGATGATCAGCGACGAGCAGATAGCCGCGATCCTCGCCCGAGACGAGCCGCTGAAGGCGACCACGCGTGGCTTGATCGCGGCCGCCAACGAGGCTGGCGGGCGCGACAACATCACCGTCGTACTGATGCGCCTCGAAGTGCTCGGCTCCGCCGATGCAAGCGGGATCGAGGCAACGCAGGTTGGTCTTGACGTCGGTCAGCTTCCGGCTGCGAAGGCGACCGTCGGTGGCGCGGCAGCGGCCAGCGTCGAGCGGCGGATGCCACGCGATCCGCGCGCACCTGCCGCCAAGCGCCGCCGTCGCTGGAAGCCGGGGATCGGCACCGTGTTGGCGCTCTTCGTTGCCGCGCTGCTGCTTTCGGGGATTTACTTCGCCTCGCAGGCGATCTATTTCGTCGGCGCCGACCGTGAGGGCTTCGTCAGCGTCTACCAAGGCGTCCCCTACGAACTGCCCTTGGGGATCAACCTCTACCGCGAGGATTACATCTCCGGGATCAACCTTTCGCAGCTCCCCGTCAGCGAGCGCACGACAATTACCGAGCACAGCCTGCGCTCACGCAGCGACGCCGACGATCTCGTCCGCCAGCTTGAACTGGGGCGGCTCGGGAGCAGCACTCCGTGAACGCGCGTAACCGCGAACTGCTCGGCCTGCTTCCGGCCTCACTGCTGATCGTCGCCGGCTTCGGTGCCGTCTTTCTGCAGGAGCAGACGCAGCTGGACAACCTTTCGCTGACCTACGGGGCGATCTTCCTCGGGCTCTGCTTCGCCGCGCACCTGATCATCCGCGTCCGCCTGCCCGACGCCGACCCATATCTGCTGCCGATCATCGCCGTCCTCGCGAGCATCGGCCTGGTTGTGATCTATCGCCTCAACGAAACGCTTGCGCGCGACCAAGCGCAGTGGTTTGTGATCGGCCTGATCGCCTTCGCCGCAACGATCGTCTTGCTGCGCGATTACCGCGTTCTCGAGCGCTATCGGTACTTGATTGCGGCCGCCAGCATCGCGCTCTTGCTGCTGCCACGCGTTCCTGGAATCGGCCAGCAGGCGAACGGCGCCTACCTTGGGATTAGCCTCGGCCCGGTCTCGTTCCAGCCGGCCGAATTCGCCAAGATCGGCATCATCATCTTCCTCGCCAGCTACCTGCGCGATACGCGCGCGCTGCTGGTTTCGCGCAAGCGATACGGGATCACGCTGCCGCGGCTAAAACACATCGGCCCGCTGCTGCTGGTTTGGGGTCTGGCGATGCTGATGCTGGTCTTCATCCGCGATCTTGGCTCATCGCTGATGTTCTTCGGCGGCTTTCTCGCGATGCTTTACGTCGCGACCGACCGCCTGATCTTCCCGGTTGTCGGCTTCGGCCTATTCGGCATCGGCGCGTGGTTTTTTGCGACCACCGTCGGCCACGTCGGCGACCGCATCAGCGCCTGGCAACATCCGTTCGACCCAAAGCTCTACGAACAGATCGGCGGTAGCTACCAGATCGCCCAATCGCTCTTCGCCCAGGCCGACGGCGGCCTCTGGGGAGAGGGGTTTGGCCAGGCCTTAATCAGCGTCGGTGACAGCCCAATTCTGCCCGCGGCACAGACCGACCTAATCTACGCCGTAATCGTCAACGAGCTTGGCCTGATCGGCGGAATTGCCTTGCTGCTGGTTTACGTGCTGCTGATCGAGCGCGGCTTCCGGATCGCCGTTCTGGCCCGCGACTCGTTCTCGAAGCTGCTGGCAACCGGCCTGACGACAGTCGTCGCGCTGCAGGTCTTCGTGATCGTCGGCGGCGTCACGAAGGTGATTCCGCTGACCGGCGTGACGCTGCCTTTCGTCTCCTACGGCGGCTCGTCGATCGTTGCCAACTTTGTGATTGTCGCGCTGCTGTTGCTGATTTCAGACCGCGCGCGGCGTGAGGCGCGGCGATGAACAAGCCGATCATCCGCGTCTTCGCAGTGCTGCTGGTGCTGTTCGGACTGCTCGCCTATTTCACAACCCGCTGGACCGTGATCGACCGCGCTGAGCTTCAAGACAACCCGCAAAACAAGCGCGAACTGCTGGCCCAGCAGCGAATTGCGCGGGGCTCAATCGAAGCGGCAAGCGGGACTGTTCTGGCCCGTTCGGTCCGCCGCTCCGATGGCACCTACGCGCGCCGCTACCCGGAAGGCGGGCTTTTCGCACAGACCGTCGGGTACTCCTTCCTCAACCCCGGGACGGCCGGCCTCGAGCGCTTCTATAACGGCCAGCTGACCGGCCGCACGGCAGGGCTCGAAGGGACGTTGCGCAAACTTCAAGGCAAGCGCCAGCAAGGAAATGATCTACAGACCGCGCTCGACCCGCTGGCGCAGCAGGTCGCAATCGATCAGTTGGCCGGCAGGGCGGGCGCCGTCGTCGCGCTCGACCCGCGCAACGGCCGCGTCAAGGTGATGGCCTCGATCCCCAGCTACGACCCGAACGTGCTGCGCAGCGCGAGGCAGACTGCGCGGCTCAACTCGGCGCCCGGTGCGCCGCTGCTGAACCGCACGACCGCCGGGCTCTACCCGCCGGGTTCAACCTTCAAAGTCGTGACCGCCGCGGCCGCGATCGACAGTGGCCTCTACGAACCAAGCTCGACCGTCAACGGCGACAACGCGATTCCGATCTCCGGCGTTCCGCTCAACAACGACGGCGGCCAGAGCTTCGGCGAGGTCGATCTAACGACGGCGCTGACGCAATCGGTCAACACGGTTTGGGCGCAGGTGGGGGAGCGCGTAGGCAAGCGTCGAATGAGCCGTTACATGGAGCGTTTTGGTTTCGGCAGCCCAGTGCCGGTTGATCTGCCGCCCAGTGAGCGGCTCGCCAGCGGCCTCTACTGCTCGCCTGACGGAAACCGTGAGCTGGTCAGCCCAACCGACAGCTGCGTCGACATTGGCCGCGCTTCGATCGGGCAGGACAAGCTGCTCGCAACGCCGCTGCAGATGGCGATGGTCGCCAGCGCCGTCGCCAATCGCGGAATCCTGATGCGACCGGCAATTGCCACTCGGACGATCGATCCCGAAGGGCGCACCGCATACGAAAATACGCCGCAGCGATTCTCACGCGTGATGTCGGCTGCCAGCGCCGAGAAGCTGACGGCGATGATGCAGCGGGTTGTCCAAGAGGGAACCGGCACGGCCGCCGCGCTTTCGGGGATCGAAGTAGCCGGCAAGACAGGAACCGCCGAGCGCGACGTGATCAACAACATCACGCAGCCCTGGTTTATTGCCTTCGCCCCCGCTTCCGACCCGCAGATCGCGATCGCCGTCACGATCGAGAAGACGGTCGGCGGTTTTGGCGGCACTGACGCTGCGCCGATCGCCAAAGCTGTGATGGAGTCGGTGCTGCGATGAGCACGGGAGTAGAGCCAGGAACGACGATCGACGATCGCTACCGCGTCGAATACCTACTCGGCTCAGGCGGCATGGCCGACGTCTACTGCGCCACCGATCTCCAGCTCGATCGTGAAGTGGCGATCAAGCTGCTCTACCGCCGCTTCGCTCAGGACGCTGAATTTGTAGAGCGTTTTCGCCGCGAGGCATCGGCCGCCGCCGGCCTCCAACACCAGCACGTCGTCTCGGTCTACGACCGCGGCGAATGGGACGGCACCTACTACATCGCGATGGAGTACCTCGAAGGGCGAACGCTGAAGGCGATCATCAACGAGTACGGCGCGCTTGATTCCGACTGGTCGATCGAGATGACGGAGCAGATTCTGCGCGCCGCCCGTTTTGCCCATCGCCGCAACGTAATCCACCGCGACTTCAAGCCGCACAACGTGATCGTTGACGACGACGGACTGGCGACCGTGACCGACTTCGGCATCGCCCGCGCCGGCGCCTCCGACATGACGCAGACCGGTTCGATTATGGGAACCGCTCAGTACCTCTCGCCGGAGCAGGCGCAGGGCCACTCCGTTAGCGAGCAGTCCGATCTCTATTCGATCGGCGTGATCCTCTACGAGATGGTCACCGGCCAGGTGCCGTTTGATGGCGAGAGCGCCGTGACAATTGCGCTCAAGCACGTCAGTGAAGTTCCAACCCCGCCGTGCCAGATCAATCCGGCAATCAGCCCGCAGCTTCAGGCAGTGATAATGCGCGCTCTGGCGAAGGATCCAGCGCAGCGCTTCGCCAACGCCGACGAGTTCATCGACGCGCTTGAGCAGGCCCGCTCTGGAGTGATGCCTGCGCAAGCGCCGCCGGTAGCCGCGCCGGCTGGGGTTGGCGAATCGACGGCAATTGGAATGAGCGGCCACGCGCTGGCCGCGGGCGCCGCGGGCGCCGCGGGCGGGGCCGCCGCAGTCGGCTACGCGAACCGCGGCGATGAGGACGAAGGGCCAGGCCGCCGCTGGTGGCTCTTTGCTGGCGGCGCCGTCATCGCCGTTGCGCTCTTGGTCTTACTGTTGCTGCTGCTCAAGCCCGACCAAGCGACCGTTCCGAGCGTCGTTGGTAGCGAGGAGTCGACGGCGCAGGCGGTCTTGGCTCGAGCCGGCTTCAAGACCGACAGCGTGGTCAAGAAATCGGATTCGCCGAAGGGGCAGGTTGTCGGCCAAGATCCGCCCGGCGGCGAGCAGGCCGACAAGGGTTCGACGATCACGCTGACGGTCTCCGACGGGCCGGTCTCAGTTGTCGTGCCGTCGGTCGCCGGACTTTCGGCCTCTCAAGCGCAGCGAAAACTTCGCAACGCTGGGTTTACGGTTCGAACGCGCAAGCAATCGTCCGACACCGTGCCCAGCGGCGACAGCATTGAGACGCTGCCACCGGAGGGCACGCCGGTAGATCGAGGTTCGACTGTGACGCTCGTCGTCTCCAGCGGCAAAGAGACGGTTGAAGTGCCTGCCGTCGTTGGCCAGAACGTCGACGACGCGCGCGCCACGCTGCGCGGCGCCGGCTTTGGCGTAAGCGTGACGACGGCGGAGTCGAGCTCGGCCGAAGGAACCGTTTTGAGGCAGGATCCTGGCGCCGGAGCCAAGGCCGCCAAGGGCGCAACGATTGCGCTCGTCGTCGCCAAGAAGCAGGCGACGACCAAGGTGCCCAATACCGTTGGCGAGGATGAGGCTTCAGCAATTTCCGACATTCAAAGCGCCGGCTTCACGGTCAGCGTCGATCGCGTCGACGTCACCGAGGAGAGCCAAGACGGCACCGTCGTCTCGCAGAACCCTTCGGGCGGTTCGGCGCCGAGCGGTTCGACCGTGACGATCGGCGTTGGGCGCTACAGGCCGCCCCCCGCCGGTGGCGCTCGATTGCGGAGCTGGCGCCGATGATCGTCGCTGTTATTTCCGGTGGGCGCTCGTCGGAGCGCGAGATCTCGCTGGTCAGTGGCGCCGCCGTTGCCGACGGCGTCCGCCGTGCAGGCCACGAACTACGCGAGATCGAGATCGACGCGGAAGGCCGCTGGTTCTGCGAATCGAACGAGATTGAGCTGCGCCCCGGCCACGGCCTGCTCGACGCCGACGTTGCCTTCCCGGTTCTGCACGGCCCGTTCGGCGAGGACGGCACGATTCAAGGCCTGCTCGAGATGCTCGACATCGCTTACGTTGGCAGCGGCGTGCGCGCCTCGGCGGTCTGCATCGACAAGCTGGCCCTGAAACAGCTGCTCGATCACCTTGGCATTGCGCAGGTCGATTTCGTCGCCCTAACCCGCTCCGGTTACGAGGCCAACCGCGCCGCGGTGGACGCCCAGATTGCGGCGCTTGGCCTTCCACTCTTCGTTAAGCCTGCTCGGCTTGGTTCCTCGGTTGGGATCGTTCGCGTGGCCGAAACCAGCGAGCTGGCTGCGGCGCTCGAGCAGGCCTTCCTTTACGACCCGCGCGTGATCGTCGAAGCGGCCTGCGGCGGAATCGAAGTCGAATGCTCGGTCCTTGGCAGCGCTGAGCAGGCGCAGGTCAGCGTGGCCGGTGAGATCGTCGTCCTGCGCAGCGCCTCGCCTGGTGGTTGGTACGACTACGAGGCCAAGTACACACCGGGCGGCATGGAACTCGTCGTCCCGGCGCGGATCTCCCAGAGTGCTGCCGCGCGCGTGGCCGAGCTTGCGCTGCGGGCCTTCAGCGAGGCCGATTGCAGCGGCCTTGCGCGCGCCGACTTCTTTGTTGACGGTGAGGACGTTCTGCTCAATGAGCTGAACACGATGCCTGGCTTCACGGCCACCAGCGTCTACGCCCAGCTCTGGCAGGAGAGCGGTATTGAGTACCCCGAGCTCTGCGGGCGCTTGCTGGAAATTGCGCTCGCGCGTTACCGCGAGCAGAGCGGCTACCGCTTCTAGCGGTAGAGGAACACTTCGCTGATCTCAACCGTGCTCTGGCCGGGGGCGAATCGTTCAATCCAGATGAGGTACCAACGGTAGGCCTTGCCATCGGTCGTCAGGGTGACTCTCGTTCGAGCCGTCGCGGCCGGCACCTGCCCAACCTCGACCCAAGCGGGGTCATCGATTGAGGACGGCAGCTCGCTGCCTGCGGCGGCGAGGATCTTGCCCGACCAGCCGGGGGTTGGGCTGACGATGTCGATCGCCCGTGCCTTCAGCGAAGGGCGGGCATCGATTGCGAGGCCCAGCCCAGGCTTTGCGAGATTGCCGCCCAGGTAATCCTCGGTTGACCAGATCGTCGACGGGCTGCGGTCGACGGCGAAGGCAGCCTCGTCGTCGTGCTCGGCATTGTCACCGGCTGGGTCGTAGGCCTGGGCCGCGCTTGCGCTGAGCGAAACCGCCGTCAGCCCGTCGCCGGCGCGGGCATTGTCGGTACCGGTGCCACGCTGCGCCGTGCTGGCGACGTAGGCGAAGGCGCCGACGACGATCACCGCTCCTACTGCGATCAACGCGAGCCAGCGCCACGGGTGAGACATCTTCACGCCGACGCGCTCACGCGTTTCGCGTGGAAGCGAGTCAAAGACGGCGGTCGCCTCGCCGGTGATCTGGCCGCTGCGAGCCGTTTCGACCGCCAGCGCCTCTTCTAGGTCGGCGATCATCTCGGGCGCATCGCGGTAGCGGGCGCCGAGATCCTTCGCTGTCGCGGTGTCGACGACCGTTGCCAGCACCGTCGAAACCTCGGGCCGCAGCTGCTGAACGTCAGGAAGGTCGTCACGAACGTGGCACATCGCCACGGCTACCTGGTTTTCTCCGTGGAAGGGAACGTCGCCGGTCAACATCTCAAACAGCACGACGCCAAGCGAATAGAGGTCGGACTGCGGCGTTACGTCGTGGCCGAGCGCCTGTTCGGGGCTGACGTAGTCGGTTGTGCCGAGCACGCGGCCATCGGCCGTTAGCGACTCGTCGTTTAGCTGGCGAGCGATCCCGAAGTCGGTCACGCGCGCAGCGCCGTCTTCATCGAGCAGGACGTTCTGCGGCTTGACGTCGCGGTGGACGATCTGGCGCTCGTGTGCCGCTTCGAGGCCGCGCGCGATCTCGATCGCAAAGGCCACCGCCTCAGCGATCTCGAGCCGCTTGAAGTCTCGGATTCGCTGCTTGAGCGTCTGACCGTCGACGTACTCGAGCACGATGTAGGGAGTTTGATCCTGCTCGTCGGCGTCGATCACGCCAACGACGTAAGGCGACGAGAGCTTCGCGATCGACTTGGCCTCGCGGCGGAAGCGTTCGAGCTGCTCGCTTTCGCGAGCGACCTCGCGGTGCATGATCTTGACTGCCACCCAGCGCTCCAGCGTTAGGTCGTGGGCGCGGTAGACGGTTGACATGCCGCCGCGGCCGATCACCTCGTCGATCTCATAGCGGCCGCCGAGGACCGTGCCAACCGGCGAGCTCACAGCGCCTCAGCTTGCGATCTGGGAAGGCGTTCTTGGTTGATCTCGCGGCGGCTCATCGGGTGCGTGTTCAGCTCGCGCCCACCACGATTCCGCCGGGCCCGAGCGTCTCATCGCCGCTGCCGGTGACAGTCCCGACACGGGCTGCGCCGGGGTGGTGGGCGGCGAGGATCGCAGTCGCCGCTTCGACGTCGGCTTCGGAGACAACGGCGATCAGGCCGCAGCCCATGTTGAAGACCTCCCACATCTCGTCCTCTGGCACCTTGCCGAGCTCGCCGATCAGTTCAAGCACCGGTGGCACCGGCAGTGGGTTCTCAATTGAGTAGCCGACGCGGCCGGGGGCGAGGCGGCGCAGGTTTGTGAGGCCGCCGCCGGTGATGTGCGCAAGGCCATGAACGGCGAGCCCGCTCGCGAGCAGGTCGAGCACCGCTTTGACGTAGATCACGGTTGGCGCAAGCAGCGCGTCAGCGATCGTTTCGCCACCGAGCTGCGGCGGCGTCGCGTCGAGCCCGGGGCCGTCTTCGACAAGCACGCGGCGTGCCAGCGTGTAGCCATTGGAGTGCGCGCCGCTGGAGGGAAGCCCGATCAGTGCGTCGCCTGGGTTGATCTGATCGCCAAGAATGATCTTCTCTGGAACGACAGTGCCGATTGCCGTACCGCAAAGATCGAAGCCGTGCGGTGATGGGTGGCCGCGAATTAGCTCAGGAAGGACGGCAACCTCGCCGCCTGGAATCTCGATCCCGGCCTGCTCAGCGCCGACCTTCAGCCCTTCGCCGATCCGCGCAAGTGCGTTTGGGTCGGCCTGTTCCACGGCCAGGTAGTCGAGCATCGCGATCGGCTCGGCGCCGACACAGATGATGTCGTTGACGTTCATCGCGATGCAGTCGATGCCGACCGTCTCAAGCCGATCGGCCTGCTCGGCGAGGACAAGCTTTGAGCCGACGCCGTCGGTTGACATCGCCAGTCCCAGTTCATCGCTCACTTTGAGCACGCTGGCGTAATGGCCTGAGCGGACGATCGATCGCGATGGACGGCCAAGATCGATTGTGCGCAGGACGTCAACCAGCGCGTTGACGGCGAGGTCAGATTGGTCGGTATCCACGCCGGCAGCGGCGTAGGCGTCGCTCATATTTGCGATCTTCGCAGGCGGCGCAGAGTGATCGCCGCCAGCGTGCTGCGGTAGGCGGCGTAAGGGAGCAGCGGGCCAACTCTTTCGACCGGCACAAGCCGCGCTGCAAGTAGCGTCGAAGCGGCCGCCGCGACGGCGCCGAGCGCAAGCCGCGAGCCGGCTCCCGGTGGCAGACCCTGCTGCGCCAGCCGCGCGCCTTTCAAAGCGCTGGCGCCGAGGATCACCGGCAGGGCAACGTGCCTCGAGAGGGCGCTTGCGGCAGGCCTGGTGAAGCCGCGCGCGCGCATCGCGCTGAGCGTCATTCCGCCACGTGAGGTGCCCGGCATCAGCGCCGAGGCCTGCGCGGCGCCCAGTAGCAGCGCGTCGATCAGGCCAGCATCGTCACGCTCGCGCCGCTGCGGGCCAAAGTGATCGGCTAGCGCCATCGCTGCCGAGCCGGCTAGCAGCCCAGCGGCGATTGAGGCCGGCGTCCCGAGCCGCTTTTCGATCGGCCCTTCGAGCGTGTAACCGACGATCGCCGGGGGGATAAATGAACCGGCGATCAGAATCGCGCGGCGGCGGTCGAACGAGCCGGCCGCCTCGCTCACTTCGCCGCGCAAGGCAATCAGCAGCCCGACTGCGGTGCCGGCATGGAGCGCAACCTCAAAACTCTTGCGTAGCGCTGGATCGAGCTGCGGATAGGGCCAGCCGAGCAGCCACGGAACGAGCGTCGTGTGGCCCGAGGAGGAGATTGGCAGCAGCTCAGCAGGGCCGTGCATCAGCCCCAGCGCTAGCGCGTGGCGCAGCGGCAGCGACTGCTCAAGCGGCAGGGGCATCGGGCGATCCGCCGCGTGAACGCCACCAGCGGATGAAGAGATAAACGGCGCCGGCGACGATGATCACGGCAACCAAGTAATCGATGTAGTGGAGGTAGCCCTTCCACTCTTCCCAGTTGTCGCCAACGGTTAGGCCGATGTAGGTCAAGCCCGCCATCCAAGGGATGCAGCCGAGGAAGGTGTAGATCGTGAAGCGCCAAAACGGCATCCGCGCTACGCCGGCAGGGAGCGAGATGAAGGTGCGGACGATCGGCAGCATGCGCGAGAAGAAGACTGCCCATCCGCCATATTTTTCGAACCAGCGATCGGCTTGCTCAAGCCGCGCCGGCGTGATGTGGAGCCACTTGCCGTGCCGTTCGATCAGCTCCAGCCGCCCGAAGCGGCCAAAGCCGTAGGCGATCCACGAGCCGAGCACATTTGCCGCTACTCCAACGCTGACGACTGCGATAAATGAGTAGGTCCCCTCGTTGACGTTGAAGCCTGCGAAGAGCATCGTCGGCTCGGAGGGGATCGGGATGCACATGCTCTCCAGCGTCATCAGCACGAAGATCCCGGCCAAACCGAGGTCGCCAACGACACCGGTCGCCCAGTCAGCCAATTTGTCAGTGATCGCCGCGAGGACGAGAAGCGTGGAGAACGGCACCGGTCGAGAGGGTAGCGTTGGGGTCGTAATGAACGTTCCGCTCTTTGATCCAACGACGGCGATCGAGCCGCTGCGTGCGCAGATCGACGCCGCACTGCTCGAGGTTGCTGCTGGCGGGCAGTTCATTCTCGGCCCCAACGTTGAGGCTTTCGAGCAAGAGTTCGCAGGGCTTGTCGGCGCCGCTGAGGCAATCGGCGTAGCGAATGGAACCGAGGCGATCACGATCGCTCTGCGTGCGCTAGGCGTCGGGCCCGGCGATGAGGTGATCGTTCCGTCATTCAGCTATTACGCCAGCGCCGAAGCGATTCCGCCGACCGGCGCCGTGCCTGTCTTCTGCGACATCGATCCAGTGAGCTACATATCAACGGCCGAGCAGGTCAAAGCGGTGATGACGCCGCGCACGAAGGCCGTTATCGCCGTCCATCTCTTCGGCAACATTGCGCCGGTCGCCGAGATCGAGGCGCTCGGCCTTCCGGTCGTTGAAGACTGCGCGCAAGCTGCCGGTTCGGTCGGCCCGGATGGCAGGCCTGGCGCGCTCGGCTCAATCGCTTCGCACTCCTTCTACCCGTCGAAGAACCTTGGCGCCTTCGGCGACGGTGGCGCGATCACAACCTCCGATAGGGAGCTCGCTGAGCGGGTGCGGATGCTGCGTTTCCACGGCTCGCGCGACCGCGTGACTTACGAGGAAGTTGGCTTTAACTCGCGCCTTGACGAGATTCAGGCGGCCGTTTTGCGCGTGATGCTGCCGCAGCTTTCGCAATGGGCCGAGCACCGCGCGGCCGCTGGCCACAGATACAGCGAACTCGGCCTCGGCGAGCTGGCGACGCTGCCTCAGCCGACGGCCGGGGCGACGCCGGCATGGCATCTCTACGTCGTCGCGACCGACCGGCCTGACGAGCTCGCGCAGCGGCTCGCCGCAAGCGGCGTTGAGTCGCGCGGCTATTACCGCAGCCCGATTCATCAGCAGCCTTCGATGAGCGCTTGGCTGCCGCAGCAAGGGTCGCTGCCGGGGACAGATCAGGCCGCCCGCCGCCACCTTGCGCTGCCGATCAGCGCGACGATCAGCGACGATCAGCTCGCACAGGTAGTTGATGCCGTTCGCGCCGCGACCGGCCAATGAAGGTCTGGGTCGACCTAACGAACTCGCCGCACGTGCTGGTGCTGCGGCCGGTGATTGAACGGCTTCAGGCGCGCGGCGCCGAAGTCGAGGTAACGGCGCGCGACTTCGCTCAGACGGTCGCGCTCTGCGAGCTTCATCGAATCGACGCGACAGTGATCGGCCACCATCGCGGCGGGAAGCTCGCTGCCAAGGCACGTGGCCTTGTTGACCGCTCATTGGCGCTGCGCAGCTGGGCTCGCGGTCGCAACTTCGATCTAGCGATCGGGCACGGTTCAAACGACATCAGCGTCGCCGCGAGGCTGCTGGGCGTTCCGGCCGCAACGATGTTCGATTACGAATGGGCGACGGTTCAGCACAACGTCAACTGCCGCCTCGCTCAGGCTGTCGTCGTCCCTGATGCGATCCCCCCCGAGCGGCTCGATCGTTACGGAGCGCGCGGCAAACTGCGCCGCTACCCGGGCCTGAAGGAGGAGTACTACCTCGCCGACTTTGAGCCCGACCGTTCGGTGCTGGAGCTGCTTGGGCTTGACAGCGAGCAGCCGCTCGCAGTCGTTCGCACGCCGCCGGCCGTCTCGCTCTACCACCGCTTCGAGAACAACGCCTTCAGCGAGGTCTTAGTTCGGTTGCGAGAGCAGGGCCAGGTTGTGGTGCTGCCGCGGACGGAGGAGCAGCGCGCCGAGCTGGTGGAGGCCGGCGGCTTCGTTGTCCCCGAGATCGCCGTCGATGGCCCGTCGCTGGTGGCGCTGGCCGACCTTGTAGTAAGCGCTGGCGGAACGATGAACCGCGAGGCCGTCGCGCTCGGCACGCCGGTGCTGACGACCTTCGAAGGGAAGATCGGCGCTGTCGACGAGAAGCTGATTGCCGACGGCCGGATGGGGCGGCTTGAGAACCCGGCGGAGGTAGTTCTTCAGCGCCGCTCTGGCAGCGATCAGGCGGCCACCGACGCCGAACGCGTGCGCCGTGATCCAGAGCTGCTCGTAGAGCTGCTGCTGAGCGCCCGATAAGGGCCTGCGAGCATCCTTGCGCGGCGCTGAAGGGAGAGCGCGTTAGAGCTAGAATGCCGCTCTGATGCGCAGTCGCCTCCGCTCGGCGGTTTTCCCGCTCCATCGTCACTCGGTTGCCCAGCTGCTGGTTGACGGAGTGCTTGCCGCGCTGGCTTATTTTCTCGCTTTCCAGCTCCGCTTCGACCAAGCAGCTGGCCCGCCGCCGCGTTACGAGCGGCTCTTTGAGGAGACGATTCCCTGGGTTGTCGTTCTTACACTCGTGATCTTCCTGCTGCTGCGGACCGAGCAGCGACAGTGGCGTTACGCAACCCAGGGCGATTATCTCGGAGTGCTGCAGGCCGTCGCGCTACTGACCGTCGCGCTCGCCGGGCTGGTCGCTCTGCTGCATCCGGTCAGCTACCAATCGGCCGGCGGCGAGATCAATCTGCTGATCCCGACCGGCGTGCTCGCGCTCTTCTTCCTGCTGATGCTGCTCTTTGTCGGCGGCGTGCGCTTCGTTGCCCGAACCGTCCGTGAACGGCCGATCCGCGGCTTCCGCGCCGATAAGAATGCTCGCCGCGTGCTGATAATCGGCGCCGGTGACGGCGGCCGCTTGACGCTGCGCGAGATTCTGCGCAACCCAACGCTGGCGCTCAACCCGGTCGGTTTTGTTGACGATGACCCGCTCAAAGCCGGGCTTCGGATCGACGGCGTCAAGGTGCTCGGTGGAACAGAGCAGCTGGGGCGGATTCTCGACGAGGCCGAGCCAGACGAGATTCTGATCGCAATCCCGTCGGCTCCGGGAACCTTGCGTGGCCGCGTCGTGCGCGCCGGGCGCGATCGAGGGATCCCCGTCCGCACATTGCCGACGGTCTTCGAACTGCTGCAGGCCGGCTCCGGCCACGTCGTCCGCCAGGTCCGTGAGGTTCAGGTTGAGGACATTCTCGGCCGCGAGCCGGTGCGGATGGAATTGGACCGGGTAGGCAGCTATCTCTCGAAAGAGATCGTGCTGGTGACCGGCGCCGGCGGCTCGATCGGCGCCGAGCTCTGCCGCCAGATTGCGCGAATTGCGCCGCGCCGGCTGGTGATTCTCGATCACGCTGAGGACAATCTTTTCGCGATCCAGCGTGAACTTGAAGAGGATCGCCACGTCCATCCTTCATCGCTGACGGCGGTGCTGGCCGACTGCAAGGATGCTGAGCGGATGCGCGAGGTCTTTGAGCAGTACCGCCCAACATTCGTCTTCCACGCCGCCGCCTACAAGCACGTTGGGCTGATGGAGAGCAACCCGGTAGAGGCGATCCGCAACAACGCCGTCGCAACGCGGCTTGTCGCCGAGCTGGCCGGCGAGGTTGAGGTTCGCAACTTCGTGCTCGTTTCGACCGATAAGGCGGTCGCCCCGGCGACCGTGATGGGCGCCTCGAAGGCGCTCGCCGAATACGCCGTCGAAGAGATGGGCTCGCGTTTTCCGAAGACCAACTACGCCTCTGTTCGATTTGGCAATGTGCTTGGCTCCTCCGGCTCGGTCGTGCCGATCTTCCGCCGCCAGATCGCCCGTGGCGGCCCCGTGACCGTGACCGACGAGCGGATGACGCGTTACTTCATGACGATTCCCGAGGCGGTTCAACTGATCATTCGTTCCGGTTCGCTCGGCAGCGGCGGTGAGATCTTCGTGCTTGAGATGGGAGAAGCGGTTTCGATCATCGGCCTTGCGCGCGACATGATCGAACTCTCGGGGCTTGAGCCCGATCGCGACATTGCGATTGAGGTGATTGGCCGCAGGCCGGGCGAGAAGCTCCACGAGGAGCTTTTTAATCCGCACGAGCGCCCGCAGCCAACGCCGGCCGAGAAGATTGTTCATGCTTCGCGCAAAGCGCGCCAAAGTGGCGAGATTGCTGGCTGGTTTGCAGAGATCGAGGTGTTGATGGCGAGCGGTGACGCGGCCGCCCTAGCGGCCAAAGTCGCAACCTTCACCGATGCAGATCGGCCGCAGGACGCCCCTGAAGAGGCGCTCGAGCAGCAGTCCAGCGACTCCAAGGCATAAGATCAAGCGTCGATGACGCTGGTTCACGCTGCTCTCTCGATCTCTAACGAGATCGATCACATCGGTGCGCTCGCCGGCCTTGCCGCCGTTGTTGGTCTTGGCGTGCTCGCCGCGCTCTACGCGGCGCAGGCGCGCGAAGTCAAACGGCTCCGTGATTGGGCCGGCCGCTCCCCCGAACGTGACGCCGAGGCAGCGGAGCGGATCAGCGAAGAGGCTGCGCGCCCGGCGCCAGCCACTGCCGCTGCCACCGCAGGCGCGGCAACCGGCGCTGCGGCTACGGCGGCTGGCCGTCCGCGCGCTCCGGTCAGGCCCCCGGCAGCGAAGCCAGGGGCAAAGCCGGTGACCGGCGCCGTGCCTGGGCCAGCGCCGAAAACTGCAGGCGGCGCCGTTCCTGGGCAGCCGGCGAAGCCAACCACCGGCGCTATTCCCACTGCCACTGCGGGCGCTGGAGCGGGGTCCTCTACCGGCGCTATTCCAACGACGCCCGCGAAAGGGGCCGATGCTGGTTCGGCCAAGGCCGCAGAGAAGCCTGCCGCCGATCCTTCCGCCCCGCCCGCCGGCGCCGCGCCGCCGGCAGCGGCTACGCCGGCTGCGCAGCCGCCAGCGACTCCACCGGCGCCCCCCGCGCCGGCGCCTGCCACCAGCGCGGCCGCCCGTCCAGCGCCACCCGCCCGTCCAGCGCCACCTCAGGCTCGCCCGCGCCCGCGGACCGTCGCGCCGGCTCGCAACGCGACCGATGAGATCTCGATCCCACCGGCGCGCCCACCGGCGCCGCGCGCCAGCCACGCCGATAGCGACGGCCCGACCGAAGGCGGCAGGCGGTCGCTGCTGCTGGTGATTGTTGGTGGGCTCGCGATCATCGTGATCGCCTTCGTCTTGATCACACAGGTCTTCGGCGGCAGTGACTCGAGTACTACCTCCACTCCCGCAACCAACAGCGTTGGGCCAGCGCCGACGACTACGCAAACAGCGCCTGACGGCGGAACCGTTGACAAGGCCACGACGCAGGTCGCCGTCTTTAACGGCACGACCGGCAGCGGGCTGGCCAGGGCGGCGGCCGACAAACTTCAAGCGGCAGGTTTCACCAAGGTCGGCCCGGTCACAACGGCGCCCGACCAGACCGCCCAGACTTCAACCGTCTACTACGACACGGGAGCTAAAGCGGCCGCCGATGAAGTCGCGACGACGCTTGGGTTGAGCAGCGCTGCTGTGACGGCGATCGACGAGAACATCCGCGTCCTCGGCCAGAGCGCCGTCGTCGTAGTAGTGCTCGGCGCCGATCAAGCGCAGTGATCTATCTCGCTAGGCACGGACAGACCGCCTACAACTTGGAGGGTCGTTTCCAGGGTTGGGGCGACGTGCCGCTCGACGAAACCGGCCGCGAGCAGGCTCGTCAGCTGGCACTGGCGGTAGCTGCCGTGGACCCGGTAACGCTGGTGTCAAGCAACATCGCACGGGCACTCGAGACGGCGACGATCGTTTCCGAGCTGGTCGGTCTTGAGCCCCAGATCGATGCCCGGTTCGCTGAAACCGAGACAGGCGAGTGGACCGACCGCAGCTTCGCCGACGTTGCCGCCGAGGATCCCGAAGCGTTCACGGCATTCGTTGAACTGGAAGCCAACTGGGGCTTCCCGGGCGGTGAGAGTTTTGCGACCCAGGCTGCACGCGTGGCGGCGGGGCTGGACGATTGGCGTTCGCGCAGCGAAACTGGAGCGACCGTGATCATCTGCCATGGCAACGTGATCCGCCTTGCGCTGCGTGCAGCTGGCAGGGACGGGTCGGAGCGCCCCGACAACGGGAGTTTGGTGGCGCTTTGACACGGCTTGCACAGCTCTTCTTCGCGGTGCTCGTGGTCGCCACCGGGGCTGCTTTCTTCTTCGCGCAGAAGCTGAAGACCGCCGATCCAGTGCTGCTCTCGTTCCGGCTCGGCTCGGAGGCAATCTCGCCCAATGGTGACGGCCGTTTCGAACGGCAGCGGGTCACCTTTCGGCTGAAGCGCAGCGAGCTAGTCGACGTCGCCGTCGTCGACCAGCGCGGTGACAGCGTCCGTGAAATCGCCTCCGGAATTGAGCTTCCCGCGTACCGCACAATCGCACCGTTGACTTGGAACGGCCGCGACGCCAACGGCAAGATCGCCGCCGACGGCCGCTACCGAATTCGGGTCACGCTTCGCCGCGAGGGCCGCAGCATCGTCGTGCCCAAATCGTTCCGCGTCGATGACACGCCGCCCAAGATCACCGTCGTCTCGATCGGCCCTGGCGCCGGCGCGGGCCCAGAGCTGCTGCCGCGCGCCGACGGCCAGCCGGCAGAGATTCGCCTCAACAGCGAGGCCCGCGAGGGGAGGCTGCTGATCTTCCGTACTGCGCCGCTGCCAATCGAGCAGGTCGCCGAGGTGCCGATAGCGGAAGGCTCTGACCGCGCAAGCTGGAACGGTCGCGACGCGGATGGTCGGTTGGTAAGGCCGGGGACCTATCTTGTTGTCGCGCAGCGCCGCGATGCGGCCGGCGTCCTAGGCAGCTCCGTGCCGCTCGATTCGAAGGGCATGCCGACCACCGTCTACGGCAAGCCGCTGCCGGGCCGCGGCGGAATCACGGTGCGGCCGATTGCCGCGCAGCCGCCGCTGCTGCCAACCACGGCCGGTTCGACCGCCAGTGTGGCGGTCTCGGCCAACGGTGAGCGATTTAGCTGGACGCTTAGCCGGCTCGGAGAGGCTGCCACGCAGCGCGGTCGCAGCTCGGCCTCGGCGGTTCGCGTTAAACCGCGCGGCAAGGCCTCGCAGCTGATGCTCTTCACGGCCAAGAAGGGAGCCTTGCGGGCATCGGTCCCGGTTCCCGTCGACGATGCCGGCTCGCACCCGGTGCTGGTCGTGCTGCCGCTGATCACATGGCAGGGCCGAAACCCGGTTGACGATGATGGCGACGGCGAACCAAACCTGCTGACGACAGGCGGCCCGGTGGCGCTCAAGCGCGTCCTTGGCACGCCGCTGCCGGCGCGCTTTGCGGTGCAAGAGCAGCCGATAATGAAATGGCTTGCCCGCAACCGATACCGCTACGACCTGACTACCGATTACGGCCTAGCGAGCGGCCGCGGGCCGACGCTTGCCGGCCACAGCGGTGTGCTGCTGGTCGGCGACACGGTATGGCTGCCGGCGGCCGCGGCGCGCAAGCTGCGCAACTTCGTGACCGCTGGTGGAACGCTCGTTGAGGCAGGAACCGATTCGCTGCTTCGTTCCGTCACGCTGACGAAGAGAGCCAACCTTGTTTCGCCGTTGCCAGCGGCTACGGCCGACATCTTTGGCAGCACGCTCGAGCCTCCTGCCGGCGGCGACTTCGACATCACCGCCGGTGAAGATCAGATCGAACTTTTCAAGGGGACGAGCGGACTCTTCAACAACTATGACGTGATCGAGGCAACAAAGACGGTGCCTCAGGGCAAGCCGCTGGCCTCGGCGGTGAGCGGCGACGGAGCGATCACAATCGTCGCTTTCCGCGTCGGCAAGGGAACCGTGATTCGCTATGGCCTGCCGCAGCTCCCTTCACGACTTGCAACCGACCCTGATGTTCAAGGACTGATGACGCGCTCATGGCAACTGCTCTCGCGCTAACAATCTGCAGCCTTCTGGCCGGAGCGACGCTCGTCGTCGGCTCGGCGACGGCGCGCGCGCGGCTGATGCTCGCGACGCTGATCGTTGCGCCGCTGATTCTCGTCATCCACGTCGCTGATGCCGACCAGCTCGCGACTTTGCGCGATCGCCCGATTCTGGCGGTTGCAGCGCTGCTGATCGGAATTCTTGCCTTGGCCGCTCTGGTGATCCTTTTCACGCGCCGCCCCGCTGCCTTCCCGATCGCCGTAGTGCTCACCTTGCCATTCCGGATCCCGATCGCCGTTGGCGACTCGACGGCCAGCCTCTTGCTTGGCCTCTATCTCGTTGTCGCCGCCGGCGCGCTTGCGTGGCTGCTGCCGCGGCTGCGTAGCGGAGCCAGCGAAGAAGGGCTAAGGCCAGGCGCTCTGGAGTGGGTGATCGCCGCCGTGCTCGTTATCTACTCGGTTCAGAGCGCATACGGCCTTGGCAGCGCCCCGGCGCTTGAGAACGTCGTCTTCTTCTACGTACCGTTCGCGCTGCTCTTCGTCCTGATCGCACGCTCACGCTGGACCGAGAAGCTCGCCGGCCGCGCGCTTGCCGTGCTCGTCGGCTTGGCGTTGGTGCTCAGCGCGGTCGGCTTCTTTGAATTCGCCACGCGCCACATCTTCCTCAATCCGAAGGTAATCGCATCGAACCAGTTCACCGACTACTTCCGCGTCAACTCAGTCTTCTTCGACCCCAACATCTTCGGCCGCTTCCTCGTCGTTGTGATCGTCCTCCTCGTCGCTTGGATCTGCTGGCAGAAGCGCAACAGGCAGGTCGCGCTCGGCGCGCTCGCGGCAGTAATTCTCTTCGGCGGGCTGTTGATCACGCTTTCGCAGTCGAGCTTCGTCGCGCTTCTCGCCGGCTTGGCAGTGATCGCTGCGCTGCGCTGGAGTGTGCGCTGGACGGTCGGCATCGTTGTTGCCGCAGTGCTACTGGGAGGAATTGCCGCGGCCGTTGGCAGTGGCGCGCTGAGTGGTGGGAAGACGGCTGAGCGCGTTACCAGTGGCCGCGCCGCGCTCGTCACCGGCGGCGGCGAGCTCTTCGTCGAGCGGCCACTTCAGGGCTGGGGGGCGGGGTCGTTCTCGCGCCAGTATCGACGGAGCAACGACGTTTCATTTGAGCGCGCCGCCTCGGCATCGCACACGATTCCGGTAACAGTTGCCGCCGAGCAGGGCGTGATCGGCCTGTTCGCCTACCTGGCTCTCTTGGTGTTGGCATTTATCCGTGCAATGCGTGGCGCTCGCTCGGCGCCATGGCCCGAGATGCAGGTCGGTGTGGCCGCGGCATTCACGGCCGTCGTCGTCCACACGTTGATCTATGCGGCCTTCCTCGAGGACCCACTGACTTGGGTTCTGCTCGGGGTCGCCACTGCGCTGGCCGCTGCGCGCTCGCAGGAACAGGACGAGAGTTCGAGCACGTGACGTTCTCGCGGCGCGAGCTGATCGTCGTCCTGCTGGTCGCGCTGCTGGTCGTCGTCCTCTGGCTGCTGACCGGCAGTTATCCCTCCTATGACGCCTACTACCACCTCGTTTGGGGGCGTGAGCTGTTTGCCGGCGAGATCCCCTCAATCGGCGTCTATCAAGCGCCAACGGCACATCCGCTCTACCTGCTGCTAGGCGGCTTCCTCTCCGTCCTCTTTGGCTCCGACGCCGATCGCGTGATCGTGCTCGTGGCGCTGATCTCACTGGCGATCTGCGCCTGGTCGCTTTGGCGGATCGGCCGCGTGACCTATGGCACCTGGCCGGGAATCGTTGCCGCGCTGCTGGCCGGTTCGACGATCACGCTGCTGATCTACGCCGCCCGCGGCTTCGTTGACCTGCCGTTTCTTGCGCTCGTTTTCTTGGCAGCGGCCTTAGAGGCTGAGCGCCGTCGCCGTGGGCTGTCGGTGATGCTGCTGCTCGCTGCGGCCGGGCTGCTGCGGCCCGAAGCTTGGGTGCTTGCCGGCGTCTACTGGCTTTGGTGCGTCTGGCCGCCGGATTGGCAGAGCGGCCGCCGCAGCCCCCACTTAGGGCTGCTGGCCTTGGTTCTGGCGGCGCCGCTGGCCTGGGTGCTCTTTGACTGGTGGGCGATCGGCGAGCCGCTCTATGCGCTGACTGCAACCAGCAGCCTTGCCGAGGAGCTCGGTCGCCCTCGAGGCCTCGGCAACGTCCCCGCAACGATGTTCGACGCGCTGGTTTGGGTTCTTCGTGCGCCGCTGCTGGCGCTGGCGCTGATCGGGCTCGTGATTGAGGCGATCCGCCGCCGCGCCGTTTCGCTCTACGTCGCCGGCGGCCTTGTCGTGATCGGCATCGCGACCTACATCCTGATTGGAATTTTCGGCCTTTCGCTGATACCTCGTTACCTGACTGTCACGGCTGTTGCGCTGCTGATCTTCGCTGGCTACGCGCTGGCCGGGTGGGTTGAGCTGCCTAGCAGCAGGCTGCGCCGCGGCTGGGCAGTGGCAGTTGCCGCTGTTGTCGTCGTCGGCCTAGCCATAACGCTCGCTCGCGGCGACGTCAGCGGCCGCGCCAATGACGAGCTCGGCTTCGTCACCGGAGTTCATCAGGACCTCGTCGCAACGCTGAGCGATCCGGCCGTCACCGCGGCGCGCCGCTGTGGCCCGCTGACGCTGCCGACCTTCAGTCTCGTGCCCGATTCGCTCTGGATTCTGGATAGCGCCGACGGCTCGGTGATCTCGCGCTCAGATCGGCAGCCGCGCACCGGCGTTGCGCTGGTATTCGTCGACCGAGCCGCTCATAAGCGTTACGGAACTGCCGCTGGGATTGAAACGGCAACCGACATTCCGCCACGCGGCTTTAAGTTGATCGCCAGGCACGGTCGAATCGCCGCTTGGGCACGCTGCCGTTAACTGTCGCGCGCTACGCCGAGCTGCTCGAGCCGTTGCCACAGCGGCCCGTTCTGCTGGCGCGCCGTTTGGGCGATCGCCCACTCACGCAGCGCCTCGTCGGGCCGCGTCCGCGCGCCGGCCTGCTCCAGCAGCGCAGCGGCGAACTGCTCGGCGTTGGCTGCGCGCGTAACCGCGGGCGCCCAGCTGGTAACGCCGGAGAGCATTGGGCTGACGGTGCGACGCCCAAGCCGCGCGTACTTGAGAATGCGGTTCGGCAGCCCGGCGTCGTTGAAGGGCTCGAGCTTGAAGGGGATTATTCCGACGTCGGCAGTGAGGATCAATCGTGCTGCCTGCTCGTCGCTTTGGCGGCCTAGCCAGACGAGGCTGGGGTGGGCGCGGCAGGCTTGGAAGTCAGGGTCGTCGGCGCACTCATCGTCGTGCCAGTCGCCGATCAGCAGCAGCACTAGCCGCTCGCCGAGCCTCTCGGCCACGGCGCGCAGCAGCGCCCAGTCGGTGCGCCAGCCGAGGTGGCCGAGCGAGACGGCGACGACCGTGCCGTGAATCTGTGGCGCCGGAAAACGGTCGGCCGGGGTCGTCACCAAGATTGCGTCGCGGCCGGCGTCTTCTTCAAGCCCAACCAAAGTCTCGGAGACGGCGAATGTCAGTGCTGACGCTTCTGAAGCCTGTTCGTGCAGCTCGGCGAGGCGCTCGCGGCGCTCGGGCGTTGCGTCGTAGGCGAGCTCATAACGATCCCAGCGCGAATACCAGATCTCGCAACCGCTGCAGTCGGCTTGGATCGCCTGCGCGAGCGGCAGTTGCAGCGGGTGGAAGATCACGACAACGCGCGGCTCGCCGCGGTCGCTGCGTAGCGTCTTCACGAGCCTCTTCGCCTGCCGCGCTGCCAGCGCCGCGCCGACTGCCCGTGGAAGCCGCGCGATCGCGCCGTAGCGCACGCGCGGCGGGTCCACAGCTACAACGGCCGGCGAGCGCAGCAGGTCCTCGGCCTGCTCGCGCAGAATGAACTGCTCCAGCTCGCGTGCCAGTAGCAGCACGCAGATCGGCTGCCGCTTGTTCGCTAGTGAACTCACGGCCGCCAGCCTAGCCGCGCGGGGCTCCACCGCGCGGGTGGGTAGCGTCCGCCGTTAGATGGACAGCATTCTCAAGCGGCTTGCGACCTCAGGGATGGCCTTTCAGGCTTCGAGCCTGCTGGCCGGGCTGCTGGCGCTTTTCACGCTGCCGCTCTACACGCGTTCGCTAACGGCAGCCGAGTTTGGTTACGCCGAGACGCTACTGACGCTGGTGATCCTCACCAGCATCCTGCTGCGCGCCGGCCTTGGCGAGGCCTTCATCCGCCACTGGCACGAGGCCGCTGGCGACGACGCTCGCCGCCATCTTGTGCGGACGACGAGCGGCTTCGTGCTGATTAGCTCGACGGTCGCGTTGGCGGTCGGAATCGTGCTCGCCGAGCCGCTCTCCGAGCTGGTGCTTGGAAGCTCCGACGCGACGCTGATGGCGGCCGGTGTGTTCGGGATCTGGGCCTTCACCAATTTGGAGATGGCCTATGCGCTGCTGCGCGTGAGCGATCGCCGCCGCGCCTACTTGATCGCCTCGTCGGTGAACGTGATCTTGACCGTCTCGCTTACCGTCACGCTCGTCGTCTTCCTCGGCGAGGGCGCGCGTGGCTACGTGCTCGGCAACTACGTCGCCTCGGCGGCAGTGCTGGTTGGCCTTTGGATCTTTGTGCTGCGCGAGCACATCGGCATTCCGCGCGGGCCGCTGCTGCTGGGGCCGCTGCTGCGCTACGGAGCGCCAACAATCCCCGCCGACGCGGCCGTCTTCCTACTCAACGTGATCGACCGCGCCTACCTGCTTCGCGCCGACAGCCCGACGGCCGCGGGCCTCTATTCGGTGGCCGTGAAGTTGGCGACGGCGGTGATCATCCTCGTCCGTGCCTTCCAGTTGGCATGGCCGCCGCTGGCCTACTCGATCGCCGACGAGCAGCGCGCGCAGCAGGTTTACGCCCGCGTCACTACCGCCTACATGGTCGTCAGCTCGCTGCTGGTAGCCGCGTTCACGCTGCTCGGCGCTTGGCTGGTGCGGCTGCTGACGGCGCCCGACTTCTTCTCCGCCAACGAGGCCCTCCCTTGGCTGGCGCTCGGCTGGGCTCTCTATGGCCTCTATCTCGTTCTCGTCACGATCGCCGGCCGCGCGAAGGTCACCGTTCGAACCTTGCCGGCCGCCGCCGCGGGGCTCGTCGTCAACGTAGGACTGCTGATCTGGCTGGTGCCGCCGCTCGGGGTGGTCGGAGCGGCGATCTCGCTCTGCGTCGCCTACATCGCGATGCTTGTGGTGCTCTTCCTGCTCACGCGAAAGGTGTTCACGGTGCCGTTCGAGTGGCGCAGAATCATCCCGCTGGTCGTGATCGTTGCCGTGCTCAGCGTTGCAGGCAACGGGCTGCTGCCCAGCGACGGGATCGATGGGCTACTGGAACGCTCACTGCTGCTGGCGGCGATCGCTGGCGCGTTGGTCTTGGCTCGCGTTGTGACGATTGGCGAGCTACAGACTCTGCGTTACAGCCTGCGGCCGCCGCGGTTGTAATCGAGCGCAGCTTCGCGAAGCCCTTCGCCCCGATCTGGATGGAGCGATGCGCGCGCGTGGGCGCGGTAGCGGGCGGCGTTGTGACCGGGGAGAACGGTCGCCGCGATCGCCCGCAGCGAATAGGTCCAAGCCGTCAGCCAGCGCACTAGCGACGCCGAGAGGCGCGAGTGGTGCTTGCGCATGTAGCGATCGCGGTTACGTGAGAGCTCGACGATCCGCTTCTCCGGCAGCGCGCCGGTCGAGAGCTGTTCGTGGTGGATCGCTCGCGCGCTTGGCACGTAGAGCGTCTGCCAGCCTTCGTCGGCTAGTCGCTTGCAGAAGTCGACCTCATCGGAGTAGACGAAGAACTGCGGGTCGAGCCAGCCAATCTGGCTGCCGGCATCGCGCCGCACAAGCAGCGCAGCGCTTTGCGCCCAGTCGACCGGCTTGGTGATCTCGCCGGTGCTTTGAACGGTTGTCCAGTGGTGGATGAAGAGCGCCGATGCCAGCGCCGTCAGCGGCCCGGGGAAGCTCCACGCGCTTGGCTGCGCCTCGCCATCAGGGTTGAGCAGCTTCGCTCCCGCCGTGGCCGCCTGGGGGTTGTCTTCAAGCGCGGCGTAGAGCGCCTGCGTGGCGCCGGGCTGAAGTTCGGTGTCCTCGTTGCAGAGCAGCGCGTAACGGCCGCTGGCGCGCTCCAGCAGCATCGAGTCGTTCTCGGCTTTGCCGGCCCGCTGCTCGAGCACGACGAGGTCGTCAACGACCGGATGGTCGCGCGCCGCTCCGGCCGAACCGTCGGTTGAAGAGTTGTCGAGGACGAGGACTTCAGTCGTGATTTTCAGCGCCGCTTGCTCGCGGCCGATCGCATCAAGCGCGCGCAGCAGCAGCTCCCGCTGCTGGGTGTTGACGACGCAATAACTGAGATCGACTTCGGCCACAACTCGTATTGTGCTGCTCAGTGCGTATTCACGTCGTCGACCCTCCCGCTTACACGCCTCCGTACGACCGTGCGCTTTGCGCGGCGCTGGCACGCGCGGGCGCCGATGTAACGCTCTGCAGCGGCCCGTTTAGCTATGGCGATGTGGCTGCCGCCGACGGTTACCGCGTTGACCAGTGCTTCGGCGGGATGCTGCGCGGGCAACCCGGCTCGAAGCTGCGCTCCGTTTCGCGGCTTGCCGCCGAGCTTCCCGAGATGTTGCGCTACCGGCGCACTGCCCGCCGCGCCGACCTCGTTCACTTCCAGTGGCTGCCGCTGCCGCAGGTCGGGGCGTCGCTGCTGCCAAGCGATCGGCCGCTGGTAATTACCGCGCATGACGTTGTCCCCCGCGAGCCGCGCCCCGGCCAGATCGCGGGCCTGCGCCGCGCCTACGCGCGCGCCGACGCGGTCGTCGTCCACAGCGAGGACGGCAGCGAGCGGCTGGCGCGCGAGCTCGGCGTGCCCGCCGAGCGCTGCCATGTAATCCCGCACGGAAGCTTCACGCACCTCGCCGAGATCGAGAACCGAGCGCCGCTGCCGCCAGAGCTGGCCGCAGTCGAAGGGCCGGTAGTTCTCTGCTTCGGCCTGATGCGCCCCTACAAGGGGCTTGATGTGGCGATTGAGGCCTGGCGCGGGATCGAGAATGCCGAGCTTTGGATCGTCGGCATGCCGCGGATGGACACGGCGCCGCTGAAGGCCTCGGCGCCGAGCAACGTCCGTTTCGTTGAACGTTTCATCGACGATCGCGAGATTCCCGCATTTTTCGAGCGTGCCGATCTGGCGCTGCTGCCTTACCGCGAGATCGATCACTCAGGCGTCTGCTTCACAGCGCTCGCGTTTGGCACTCCGATGCTGCTCAGCGACGTCGGTGGCTTCCCCGAGATCGCCGCCGCCGGCGCGGCCGAACTCGTTCCCAGCGGTGACGCGGCCGCGCTGCGCAGCGCGCTACAGCGGCTGCTCGACGACGCGCCCGCCCGCCAAAGCCTCGCCGCCGGTGCCGCCACCGCCGCCCGCGGCCTTTATGACTGGGATCGAGTTGCCGCACTCCACCTTGAGCTCTACACAAAGTTGATTGGCGGCCGAAGCCGATGATCGTCGTTGAAGTGATCTTTTGGATCTCTTTAGCGCTGCTCGTCTTCGCTCAGCTCGGCTATCCGCTGATGCTCGGCCTTTGGGCCAAGCTGAGCCGCCGCCGCACTCAGCCGCCGCGGCCGATAGCCAAGGGAGAAGAGCCGTTCGTGACGCTCGTGATCGCAGCCCACCGAGAGCAGTCGGTGATCGCCGCTCGCGTTGCCAATGCCCGCGCTCTCGATTGGCCGGCCGATCGGCTTGAAGTGATCGTCGCCTGCGACGGCTCCCCCGATGAAACAGCCGCCGAGGCGCGCAGCGCCGGCGCCGACGTAGTCCTCGATCTGGAATGGGGAGGGAAGGTGCGCGCGCAGGATGCTGCCGTCGCCGCCGCCGACCCGCGCTCAACCGTGATCGCCTTCTCCGACGCCAACGCCAGCTGGGAGCGGGATGCGCTGCGCGTGCTGGTCGGCGAGCTCGAGCTCAGCGACGTCGGCTACGTCTGCGGCCAGGTTCGCTTCAGCGGCGCCGACGGCTCAAGCAACCAGGAGGGGCTCTACTGGCGCTTTGAGATGTGGCAGCGCGCGCGTGAATCGCAGCTGGCCTCCGTCACCGGAGGCAACGGCGCAATCTACGCCGTGCGCCGGGGCGACTACATCGAGGTTGATCCGGTGATGGGCCACGACCTCAGCTTCCCGTTCAACTTCGTCAAGCGCGGCCGCCGCGCGCTCTACGCCCCCGCCGCCCGCGCCAGCGAGAAGATGGTGCCGACGGTCGAAGGCGAGTTCGCGCGCAAGCGCAGGATGATGAGCCACGCTTGGCCGATCGTCCTGCGTGGCGGCCTGCTCTCACCGCGCGGCTACCCGCCGTCGTACGCGGTGATGATCTACTGCCACCGCGCGCTGCGTTACGCAACGCCGAAGCTGCACCTCGTCGTCCTTGTCACCAACTTGGTTTTGATCGAGCAGGGCAGCGTCTACCTCGTCACGCTGGCGCTGCAGCTGCTGCTGCTGCTGGCGGCGCTGCTCGGAGCGGTGGTCCCGTTGAGACCATTTCTGATCGCTCGTTACTACGTCCTAACTACCGCGTCGATCGGCGCCGGCCTGTGGGACTACCTGCGTCACGGCACGCCGGCCGGTTGGGCGCCGCCGGAGGGAACGCGCTGATGCTGCGTCGGCTCTTCGATCTCGCCGTTGCCGCGGCAGCGCTCGTGATCACCTCGCCGCTGCTGCTGCTGGCGCTGATCGCGGTGCCGCTTGAGTCGCGCGGTTCACCGATTTTCCGCCAGCGCCGCGTTGGCCTTGACGGCCGCGAGTTCGAAGTGATCAAACTTCGAACGATGGTCAGCGGCGCTGAAAATCTTGGCGCCGGTCTGGCTGTCGCCGAAAACGATGACCGGATCACGCGGCTTGGCGCGCTGCTGCGACGGAGTTCGGTCGACGAGCTGCCGAACCTGATCAACGTGCTGCGCGGCGAGATGGCGATCATCGGCCCGAGGCCAACCGTCTCCTCGCAGGTTGAGCAGTACACGCCTCGCCAGCTCGGCCGGCTCGCAGTTCGCCCTGGCATCACCGGTTGGGCGCAGGTCAACGGCCGCGCCGGGCTGCCGTGGGATCAGCGGATCGAGCTGGACCTCTGGTACATCGAGAACCGTTCCTGGAAGCTCGATCGCCAGATCCTGCGGCGCAGCTTCAGCACCGTCTTCGGCGGCGAGGATCTCTACCGTGAAGACGGCCCGGCATGGACCGAGCACGGCGAGGATGAGTGACGCTATCGCCCTGCTTGCGGTAGCTTTTAACTACTGTCGCAGGATGTCCGAAGGAGCAGCGAAATGGCTAAGGCCGAACGTAATCTCGTAGGTCAGATCGTCGCGATCACCGGTGGTGCCCGCGGAATTGGCAAGAGCACGGCACAGACGCTCACGCGCGCCGGAATGAAGGTCGCGATCGGCGACCTCGACGGCCCGCTTGCCGCTCAGACTGCCAGCGAGATTGGCGCCGGCACAATCGGCCTTCAGCTCGACGTAACCGACTTTGATTCATTCTCGAACTTCGTTGCCGCCGTCGAAGAGCAGATGGGCCCAATCGACGTGATCATCAACAACGCCGGAATCATGCAACTCGGCCCCTACCTCGATGAGGATATGGCGACGACGAAGCGGATGATCGACATCAACATCTACGGCGTCGACTACGGCTGCCGTCTGACGATTCCGTCGATGGTTGCCCGCGGCCACGGCCACGTGATCAACATCGCCTCGGCTGCCGGCAAGGCTGGGTACGCCCACGGCGCCACCTACTGCGGCACGAAGCATTACGTCGTCGGAATGAGCGAAGCGATCCGTTCCGAGCTGCGCGGCACCGGTGTTGAGGTCTCCTGCGTTATGCCGGTCGCAGTCCAGACCGAGCTCGGCGGCGGCCTTGCTGAGACGCGCGCCGTCAAGCAGGCGCTGCCGCAGGACGTTGCCGACGAGATTCTCTCGGCGCTGAGGCAGCCCCGCTTCGATGTTTTCGTACCGCGCTCGGTTGGCCCGCTCAACCAAGTGATGTCGGTGATGGGCCGCGGCCCTCGCGAGGCTCTTGGCCGCGCGCTGAAGGCTGACAAGGTGCTCTCAACGGCCGATCACAGCGTCCGCAAGGACTACGAGCTGCGCGCAGCACGCTCCGCGCCGGCGATCAGCAGTGGCGACGATGAGAAGAAGAAGGCAAAGTCGGGCAAGTCCGACGAGTCGGACTGAGCAAACGCTTAACAGACTCGCAGCACGTCGATCGGCTCGCTAGTGGATACTCCACAGCTATGAGCAATGAACTAGACCAGCAATCAGTTGACACGATCCGTGCCCTCTCAATGGACGCGGTTCAGAAGGCCAATTCCGGTCACCCCGGATTGCCGCTTGGAATGGCACCTGTTGCCTACGTTCTGTTCCAAAAGATCATGCGTTTTGATCCAACCGACCCGCATTGGCCGGACCGCGATCGCTTCGTACTCAGCGGCGGACACGGTTCGATGCTGCTCTATTCGATGCTTCACCTCAGCGGATACGGCGTTTCGATGGACGACATCAAACAGTTCCGCCAGTGGGGCTCAATCACTCCCGGCCACCCTGAGCTCGATCCTGAGCACCCAACGCCCGGCGTTGAGGTAACGACCGGCCCGCTCGGTCAGGGCTTCGCAAACGGCGTCGGCATGGCGATCGCCGAAAACTTCCTGCGCAACCGTTTCGGCGCTGAGGTTCAGGACCACCGCATCTTCGGCATCGTCACCGACGGCGACCTGATGGAAGGGATCGCCTCCGAGGCCGCTTCACTTGCCGGGCATCTGCAGCTGGACCGGCTCGTCTACTGCTATGACGACAACGACATTTCGCTCGACGGCCCCACCTCGCTTAGCTACAAGGAGGACACGACGAAGCGCTTCGAGTCATACGGCTGGCACGTCGAGCACGTTGAGAACGTCAACGATCTTGATGAGGTTGAGCGCGCGATCGACCGCGCGATTCAGGAGAAGGACCGCCCCTCGCTGGTTCGGATCCGTTCGATCATCGGCTACCCATCGCCGAAGAAGCAGGGCACCAGTAGCGCCCACGGCTCACCGCTTGGCGAGGATGAGGTCCGCGCCACCAAAGAGGTAATGGGCTGGGATCCGGACAAGCACTTCTACGTGCCTGACGACGTTGGCGCGCACATGGACCAGAAGGCCCGCGGCGCCGCCGAGAAGGCCGAGTGGACGGCTCGCTTTGAGGCTTGGAAGCTCGCCAACCCCGAGCGCGTCGAGGAATGGGATTGCGCCTGGGCCGGCAAGCCGATGCCGGGCTTCGATCAGACTCTGCCGCCCGTTTGGGGCGCCGAGAAGATGTCAACCCGCGTTGCCGGCGGCAAGGCGATGGAAGCCTTCGCCAGCCACGTGCCGACGATGGTTGGCGGCGCCGCCGACCTCAGCGGTTCCACGCGGACGATCTTCCCCGGCGGCGAGAGCGAGCACTACACGCAGACGGGCGTGGGCCGCAACGTTTACTTCGGCGTGCGCGAGCACGGCATGGGCGGCGCGGTGAACGGAATGGCAGCCCACGGCGGCATCGTCCGTCCATACGGAGCGACCTTCTTCACCTTCTCCGATTACATGCGCGGCTCGATCCGCCTCGCAGCGCTATCGGAGATGAATGTTGCCTACGTCTTCACGCACGACTCGGTCGCGCTCGGCGAGGACGGCCCAACGCATCAGCCGGTCGAGCATCTTGCTGCGCTGCGCGCAATTCCGAAGCTGACCGTTATTCGCCCGGCCGATGCAGATGAAACGGCCGAAGCTTGGCGCTTCATCATCTCCGACCTGACCGGGCCGGCTGCGCTGATTCTCAGCCGCCAGGACACCCCGGTTTATGACCGCGGCGAAGGTGGAATGGCACCAGCCTCTGGGCTCGACAAGGGCGCCTACGTGATGAGCGAACCGGCAGAGCCTGCCCGCGCCGTCGTCGTCGGAACCGGCTGTGAGGTTTCGGTCGCGGTTGCCGCCGCCGAGCTTCTCGCTGCTGACGGCATCCCAACCCGCGTCGTCTCGATGCCAAGCTGGGAGCTCTTCGAAGCTCAGGGCGAGGATTATCAAGTCTCAGTGATTCCACCCGAGCTGCCTTCGGTTTCGGTCGAGGCCGCGATCTCGATGGGCTGGCAGAAGTGGGTTGACGATTCGGTTGCGATCGACCGCTTCGGCGCCTCAGCACCCGGCGACGAGGTGCTCGAGAAGCTCGGCATCACGCCGCAGGCTGTTGTCGAACGCGTCAAGGCACTGATCGGATGAAGATCTACGTCTGTTACGGCGCTTGGACGCAGAAGTTCTTCGGCCACGCCCACCCCTGCGGCGAGGCCCACCAAGCACTGCTTGATGCTGGCTACGACCCTGAAGTAGTGAAGGT